>RZYZ01000387.1 GCA_009930125.1 Clostridia bacterium
AAAGATTTCTTTGAGACCTCTTTCGGAGGAAATTCTGACAGGCCGGTAATGTTCGCAGCGAGAATAATTGCCGGATCATCTTCAGGCGATGTCCCATACGAAGAAATGTATACGGTGGGCGGAGACACAACATTGCGCGGTTACGACGATGATCGTTACCACGGAGAAGAGATGCTTTTAGGCAACTTTGAACTCAGGGTTCCTATGGACAAGAATTTCTCCCTGGTAGCTTTTTATGATATTGGACGTTCATGGAGAAAAGAGGGCGACACTGCAAGCTTCGGAAACGATATGGGATCATCTCCTGGATTTGGTGTCAGGATAAACACCCCACTAGGCAACCTCAGGCTTGACTATGCCACAGGCGATGAGGGCAGATTCCACTTTGGTTTCGGAGAGCTTTTCTAAGCAAGACAAATATCTGTTTAAATCATGGGTTGCGGCCATCTTTATAGCCGCGACCCTTCTTATGTTTACAGGCAGAGCCTTTGCATATTCTGTTGATGCAGATGGTGTACCGGAATGGCTTTCTCTGATAATCGAAAGAAGCATATCTGCGGTTGCAGAACGGATGCCTGAGTCACAGTCGGACGAAAACGCAGAAAAAGTTATAGAAGTCATATCAGGGAAGCTCTTCGACGGGTACAAAGTTGATTCAGTCTCTATTAGCTCAGGTGTGATAAAAATAAGCCTGTCCCCTGAAAAAACTCAGGATAAATGGAGAGTCGAAGTCCAGACGCCTCAGATCCAGGACCCGCCGCTGCAGTGGGTCAAAGCAGATATTGCAGCAACAGAAAAGCTGCTCAACGAACTTATCCAGGGTCTTCCTGTCGAAGCCTTGAACTGGTGTGATGCCGGACTTAAAGAAGAAGTAATAAGGATACTGTCCCCTGTCTTACCGGGCTGGAAACCGACACTTATGGTCCATTCTGAAAAAGAAGAATATATCATGAAGATCTCTCTTTCTCCTGAACTTCCTCTTGTGCTTGCAGTCAACCCGACGCTCACATCAAATTCCCTGCCAACGTTGCTGCACGAAGACCTGAGGGAAGACCTCATGGAAAGATCCTCCCCTTTCATTGGAATCCCGATAATCTGGGCTAAACGGCATGAAAAAGAGATTAATGTATGGACAGAGAACTTTCTCCTGACAAGGGGAATAGTTGAAAGGACATCAGCTGAACCAAAGTCCTCTTTCTCTGCAGGTCAGGTATCACAGATGAAAGTCAATGTTGAGAGCAGACATTACACGATAGCTGCCTGGGCAGCCCTCTACGCCGGTACACAGGACAAAACAGGAGAGATCGGCGTACACCTTGGACGAAAACTGAAAACTTTTTCAAGATGGAACATGGAAATCTACGGGGAGGGCATAATAGAGCTGCAGGATTGGGATCCCGAAGGCAGATTGGGGCTTAGATGGTCTCCGTGGGGTGATGTATGGATAGGCGGAGAATGGTCAACAAAAGACAGCATGTGGTGGGGGCGCATCAATATCGAACCAAGGATGCACAAGCCTTATGCCTGGTTGCGCTGGAGGGAAGACGGAGAATACAACGCCGCTGTAGGTTACAAGGCGACTGAATATATTTCTTTTGAGCTTCACTATGACTCGCGTGACGAAGATTCAATCGGACTAAGGATGCTTGGAAATCTGTAGCATTTTTGAAAGGAACTGATCGTTATGAGTAT
>RZYZ01000388.1 GCA_009930125.1 Clostridia bacterium
GGTGACAAGCTTTATGATGTCTTCTTTTTCCATTCTTGTGGCAAGAAGACTCTGATTGCCATCGCGGACGGTCAGGTCGTTGAGCAGGACTTTTGTCATTTTTTCTCCTCCTATGTATTAGGATGTCTTTCAGATAAGTACACGAAATAATTTTTCACCGAACTTTTTTTCATGCGGGAAAGACAGTCTAAATTTCAATCACTACTAGTATAAACGATTACCAATCAAGGAACAACCACACCATCATGAAAATACAGCGAAAGTACATGATTTAAAATCAGGGATATGAATAAAGTGCACGACTGTCTATGAGTCGTGCACTTTTAAGGGAGTTACCTAATGATAGTATGATCGTTTCAATCTAAGGCTTCAGCTACATCATGAAGGAGAAAGCAAAGCTTCCCAGAATCAGGATGATGGCTCCGCCAAGACGGCTGGACAGCTGCGCGTAAGCGATGAGGTCCATTCTGTCCGCAGCACCAAGAACCGCCAGGTCTCCTGACCCACCTCTGTTGGCCATACAAAGACCAGCTGTGATGGCAGCGTCGATGGGATAGAATCCCACAAGGTATCCGACAAATCCGGATCCGATGATGGCACCGACAACGATGAACAGTGCAATGATTGCATTCTGTGGCGTAAGGGCTGCAACGAATTCTCCAAGGTCCATATCTGCACCTACACCAACCATGATGAGGATGGTAAGGTTTGTTGTGGTGAAGGACTGAAGCTTCTTGGCACCCATTCTGATGCTCTTAGGCACAACACCGGTAGCTGCCAGGATCACTACAAAAAGAATCATGTAGGCAAGCTGATGGATGGGAGCTCCGAATATTTCTGGAAGGATGCTCTTTGACATCAGTCTTCCGAATGTGTAAGCCGCAACGGTCAGGAAAAGACCTGCGCCGATGTCACCCATGGTGACTTTGTGGGTTTCATCATCTGATACATCAAAGGTGGAGTTTCTAAGAAGGGTCTTCTTGTCTCCAGTCCAGGATGGCTTCTTCTCACCAAGGGAGTTCAGCAGTGCACCTGAGATGATGGCGAAGATATTGGCGATGGTCAGAATGACGATGGCGAAGGCATAGTAGGAATCACTGCTTCCGCCTGTCACATCCGCATAGATCTGTGACAGTGGGATTGCACCAGCTCCGTTACCACCACCCATGACTGGCAGCACATACTGCAGCATGATCATAGCAGGGTTCACACCAAAGACAAGTCCTGCAAGGGAACCAAGGATTCCGGCTCCTACAACACCACCAAGGATGGCAGGAACGTACCCGGCAAAGCTCTTCAGCAGGATGTCTCTGTCCAGGGAAAGGACAGAACCTGTGATCAGAACGATGATAAAGAACGTAAGGAAGTTGGTATCGCTCATGAATACGTCCAGAGATTCCACATAGGTTTCAGGAATCAGGTTCCACTGAACAAGAGCAGAAGTACCCAGGAAGGTGAGGACAAGTCCGCCTCCCACATACTTGTTCCAGATGGGTATTCTTTTACCAATCTCATTGAGTGGGATGGCGATGGCAAGCATGAGCGCCATGATTCCACCCATATCTGTGGAGAGAACCTCCAGATAAGTGGCGACATAAACGATGAGTATGGCAGCTAAAGCAAACCACCATGGCATTGAAAAGAGCCTTAGGCCTTTTTTGTCGGTAGTAGTAGTCATTGATCATTCCTCC
>RZYZ01000090.1 GCA_009930125.1 Clostridia bacterium
TTGTTCAGCCATTTCGAGAAATCCATTCCGGACATAAAGCTTTTCTCCGCTTTGTAGATCTCTTTGTTTTCAGCAATATAGAAATTGTAGATGAACCTGCAGACACCGATGGTTCTGTTTATTTTATGTTTCTGCTTCTCAGTCGGATGTATTTCCGTCTTGTAACTTTTCAGCACCCTGATCATCGCCTTTATGCACTATTTTTCTGGACCTTATTTAAGAAAATTATAGCACATACGTTCTTTTCTGGCAATTGAATATGAAACATATATTATTGTATTTGCTGGAAACATCAGGATGAGCCGGAGCCTGAACTTATGGAGTGAACCTATGTGAAAAGCTCGTTCCTTTCATCATTGCAGCAAAGCTGGGTTCATGAGTATATTGCATTACTTTTGTTCAGGATTGGTTGTATTTTTGAGAATCACTTGCTACTCCTTCTTTCTCAACCTCAATTATAACACAGAAGAACCCCTTGAATATAGGGTAAATTCGAACAGATGTTTTATGTCCAGGCACAAAAAAACCTGAACGACTTGCGTTCAGGCTTTAAAAATCATTTTCTCTGAAAATTGGGGGGATTCAGAGAAAGTTAAAAGGCATTTGTATAACCTATTGGGGGGGTGGTTATACGACAATAAAAAGGGGCTATACATCTTTTTATTCTGTCCTTACAAGAATGATTATAGTCCATGTTTCCGTTCATTTTCAACGGTTTTCGCCAAGTTTCAGAACCTGACATTTTGAAACCTTTACATTTTACTAAAGCGAGATGTAAACCATTAATTATTTACATTTATCAGGGCGGAAAGCTCCTCTTTTGTGAGCTCCCGGAAGTCCCCTTCCTCCAGCTCCTCATCCAGGTTCAGCGGCCCGAAGGACACTCTCTGAAGATAGGTTACTTCATTGCCTCTGGCATGAAACATGCGCTTCACCTGATGAAACTTTCCTTCCCGAAGCGTCACATGCACTTCCCTTGGATCCTCCTCGAAGATCTCAAGACCTGCCGGCATGCACTTGTAGCCGTCAGAGAGAACCACACCTTTTTCAAAGGCTTTCACATCCTCCTCCACCGCTTCCTTCTCCAGATACGCATAGTAGACCTTGTCCACATGGCTCTTGGGGGAGAGCAGCTTATGATTCATTTCACCGTCGTTGGTGATGAGCAGAAGCCCTACGGTATCCTTGTCCAGTCTGCCCACAGGGGCCGGATCAAAAGCCTTGTAGTCGAAGGGCAGAAGGTCGATGACCGTCTGGTCGTGATTGTCGAAGGTCGCCGACACTACGCCCTGAGGCTTGTTCATCATGAGATAGATGTACTTTCTGTAGAACACCTCTTCTCCTTCGATGATGATCTTGTCCTCCTCCGGGTCCACCTTGAAGCCCGGGTCCGTGATCACTTCCGCTTCCACGGTGACGACCTTCTTCTTGATTTTCTCCTTGATTTCTTTACGGCTGCCAAACCCCATATTGGAAAGAACCTTATCCACTCTTTCTTTCGCCATATTCTCCACTCCTTTTCCGCTCGAATGGAGGGAAGACCCGGAAAAACATTCCGGGTCCTCCACTCCATTCATCTATCTGTTTTTTCACTTTACTAAAGTCTCTTCTCCAGCGCCGCTTTCAGCTCCTCATAGCCAGGCTTGCCAAGAAGGGCGAACATGTTCTTCTTGTAGTCTTCCACACCAGGCTGGTCGAAGGGATTGATGCCCAGAAGGTATCCACTGATGGCATTGGCCAGTTCGAAGAAGTAGACCATGTAGCCGAAGCTCTCTTCCTTCTTGTCGCGAAGATTCAGGACGATGTTCGGTACGCCTCCATCCAGATGGGCCAGCAAGGTTCCCTTGAAGGCATTCTTGTTGACTTCGTCCATGGTCTTGCCTGCCAGGAAGTTCAGTCCGTCCAGATTGTCTTCGTTGGCTTCTATGGTGAAGCTGGAATTCATGTTTTCCACATTGATGACGGTCTCGAAGATGTTACGTGTTCCATCCTGAATGAACTGTCCCATGGAATGAAGGTCTGTGGAGAAGTTGACCGAAGCAGGGAAAAGTCCCTTTCCGTCCTTTCCGTGACTTTCACCGAAGAGCTGCTTCCACCATTCGGAGAAGAAGGTCAGCTGAGGCTCATAGTTCACCAGAATCTCAATGTCTTTTCCTCTGTTGTAGAGGGCCGTTCTTGCTGCCGCATAGGCGTAGCATTCGTTGTCCTTCACAGAATCACTTTTGTAATCTTCTCGTGCTTTTGCCGCACCCTTCATCATCAGATCGATGTCGATGCCCGCAACAGAGATGGGAAGCAGTCCCACAGGTGTCAGCACGGTGAATCGCCCACCCACATCATCCGGCACCACGAAGGTCTCGTATCCTTCTTCCGTAGCCAGGCTCTTCAGCGCGCCTCTTGCCTTGTCTGTGGTGGCGAAGATTCTCTTTGCCGCTTCCTGTTTTCCGTATTTCTTTTCCAGATAGTCCTTCATGACTCTAAAGGCCACCGCAGGTTCTGTGGTGGTTCCGGATTTTGAAATGACATTGACGGAAACATCTTTTCCTTCAATGATCTCCAGTACATCGTTCAGATAATCTCCGGAGATGTTCTGTCCCAGAAAATAGATTTCAGGAGTCTTTCTCTTGTCCTTAGGCAGGGAATTGTAGAAATGATGGCTCATCATCTCGATGGCAGCCTTGGCACCCAGATAGGAGCCGCCGATGCCGATGACGATGAGTACGTCGGAGTCTGCCTTGATCTTCTCCGCCGCCTTCTTGACACGGTCAAATTCCTCTTTGTCATAATCTCTTGGCAGGTCCACCCAGCCTAGAAAGTCACTTCCTGCTCCTGTCTTGTCATGAAGCATCTTGTGGGCAGTTTTCACCAGCGGGTCCAGATACTCGATCTCATGAGTTCTCATGAACCCCTCCAGTTTCGATAGGTCTACTTTTAACATAAATTGCACCAGCCTTTCTATTTTTCTTTGGTTCACACCAATATTATACCATAGCCAATCCTATAAATGAGCGCCTGTCCTGTTTTCTAGAAGACCGCTTTCTTCGCCCGGATCTTCGCATGACAGCATCCAGAAACCTTGGATTTCAGAATCATATTCACGGAATCCACTTTTCTTCTGGCCGCCACCTTGCTTCCGCATTTCGAGCAGACGAGAATATATCCGTTCTTCTTGTTTCTTGGAAGAAGCTCCTTGAAGTAGGTGTGGGTGGGTATGCCCAGCTCTTCACAGACCTTCTTGAAATAGGCATCATGTTTATGATTTCTGTTGTCCTTCACATTGGCGTAGAAGTGCGCATACTCATGAAGGATGACATTTCTCACGACGCTTTCATCATAATACCCTGACAGGAGAACCTGGGCAAAGCGGAACGCATGGGCCGTGATCCTCCCTTCCTTTTCCCGGAAGAGAAAGGAGCCCATGGTTTTCTCCATGCGACTGCTGACTTCCACCGGCACATGGGCACAGTCAAACCCCATCTTCTCTCCCGTCTCGGCAAGGAGTTTTCGAACCTCTTCCACATTCCATATCTTGTTCATGAAACGCACTCCTTCCTCTAAACTATTTCAGCTTGAAGATCAGCTCCAGCGCTTCTTCCAGCTGCTTCTTGTCGATCTCGTCCGTATCACTGAGGACACAGCTCATGAGGTTCTCCGTCACGATGAGATTGATCACCCGGTCCACACCAGCGCGCACCGCCGCCAGCTGAATGACGATTTCCCTGCAGTCCCTGTTCTCTTCGATCATCTTCGTGATGCCTCTGATCTGTCCTTCTGTTCTGCTCAGCCTGTTCATGAGTTTCTTCTTATCTGCCAAAACCATGTCTCCTTTTCATCCTACTTATGCTTTTACTGTTTCTACCTGATACCATTATACCAAAGCTTACAGAAAAGTTCAGAAAAAATACACCCGAGGGTATGAACCCTCAGGTGTACAAATCTTTCGTTATTTATCTGCTTTTGAAGATCAGCTTCAGCGCCGCTTCCACACGTTCCTTCTGGTCTTCCGCCTTCTCTTCTGCCACACAGTGCATGAGATTTTCCGTGACCATCAGCGTGATGACCTTATCGATGCCCGCCTTCACTGCGGAAAGCTGTGTCACCACATCCGTACATTCCCGATCTTCCTCGATCATCTTGCTGATGCCTCTGATCTGGCCTTCTAATCTACTTAATCGGTTGATATAGCTTTTCTTATCTTCCAAATTCCACATCTCCTCTGTACGCGGACATGCCTCCCATTACATTAACTACTTTGAATCCCTGCTGAGCAAGGTACTTGGATGCCATGGCAGATCTTGATCCTGACAGGCACATTACATGATATTCCTTGTTCTTGTCGAGTTTGTCCAGATTTGCAGGAATGGTCCCCAGAGCGATATGCTCTGCTCCCTTGATGTGTCCTGATTCAAACTCGTCGATTTCTCTTACATCGATCACGTTCAGGTTGCCCTTTCTTAAAAGCTGCTCGAACTCCGCCATCATTACTGAATTAAACATATTACTTAATCTCCTCTTTCTTTACTATACTATAGATATTGAATGCGCCATCTAGGTTCACTGCCTGGAAGCCTTTCTGCTTCAGCATTCTTTCCGCCATGTAGCTTCTCTGTCCGCTTGCGCAGCTCACTACAACAGGCTTGTCCTTTGGCAGCTCATGGATTCTGCCTCTTAAATCATTAATGGGAATATTCACGAATCCTTCAATGGACCCGTCTCTCTCCACTTCTCTCACGTCTCTGACATCCAGAAGAGTTGCCCCTTCCTTTCTCATCTCTTCCAGCTCATACCACTGAATGCTCTCTGAGAATCCTTCCATGATATTGGTTGCCGCATAGCCCAGCATATTCACCGGATCCTTGGCTGAACCGAAAGGTGGTGCATAGGTGAATTCCAGCTCCATCAGGTCCTCCACTTTCAGATTTCCCTTGATGGCTGTAGCCAGAATATCGATTCTCTTGTCGACACCCTTCTGTCCCACACCCTGGGCTCCGTAGATGGTTCCATCTTCCGGATTGAACAGCATCTTCATATAGACGGAGGATGCCCCTGGGAAGTATCCCGCATGGTCGTTGGCTGTGACGTGCACGGCCTTGTACTTCATATCTGCAGCCTGAAGCTGTCTTTCATTGAGTCCCACAGATGCCGCTGACAGGTCGAACACTCTGACGATGGCTGTTCCGATGGCACCTTTGTTCTTTCTTCTGTATCCGCTGATGACATCCGCCACCTGTCTACCCTGTCTGTTGGCAGGATTGGCCAGTGGGATCATGCTGTCGGCTTTCAGAATCTGGTTCTTCACGATGATGGCATCGCCTACCGCGTAGACATCCTTCGCGCTGGTTTCATAGTTCTCATCCACAAGGATTCCACCACGCATACCAAGCTCAACTCCGGCTGTCTTGGCCAGTGTGTTTTCAGGCAGAACGCCTACAGACATGACGGTGAGATCGCTTGCAAGTCTCACGCCGTTCTGAAGCTCCACGATTTTTCCTTCCTCATGGAAAGCGCTGGCTGCAACGCCTGTGTAGACCTTGATTCCGTTCTTTTCCAGCTCGTCCTTCACGAAGGCGGACATTTCAAAATCAAATGGTGGGAGCACCTGGGGTGCCATTTCCACAACACTCACATCAAGACCTCTGTTGTGGAGGGCTTCGGCCATTTCAAGTCCGATGAATCCGGCACCGATGACCACTGCCTTCTTGGGATCCATATCCTTCATGAATCCTGTCACGGCATCCACATCCGGTACATTTCTCATGGTGAACACATTCTTCGCTTCAGCAAGCCCTGGTGTGTTCGGTACAAAGGGTCTTGCTCCAGGGGATAGGATCAGCTTGTCATAGTCGATGGCATATTCTCCCTCTTCGCCCTTCACAAGAATCTCCTTCTTTTCAGGATCGATGGAAAGTGCTTCTGTGTTGACTCTTACATCCAGTTCGAATCTTCCTCTCAGGCTTTCTGGGGTCTGAACCAGAAGCTTCGATCTCTTGGTGATCTCACCGGATACGAAATAAGGAAGTCCACAGTTGGCAAAGGACACATAAGGTCCCTTTTCCAGAATGATGATCTCCGCATCTTCATTCAGTCTTCTCAGTCTGGTCGCTGCAGACATTCCACCTGCTACGCCGCCTACAATTACAATCTTCATTACTTTCTTGCTCCTTTCCACATGTTCATGCCGCCTTTGACATTGATGGCATCTACGCCCATTTTGGTCAGTCTTTTTGTTGCACTGGAACTTCTGGCTCCAGACTGGCAGATCACATAGACCGGGCCTTTTCCTGTATAGGTGTCCACCTTCGCCAGTGGAAGATTCTTCGCACCGGGAATGTGTCCATTCTTGAATTCATAGGCTTCTCTCACATCCAGGATGGCTGGTCTTTCTTTCAGCATGGCCTGCAGCTCATCGGTTGTTACGGATTTTGTCTTATTCCAAAACATCTTATTACCCCTCTTTTTTTCATCTATCGGTTGCTCTTACGCTTAAAAAACAGGAGGAAGTTTTATACCCCCTCCAGGTATGTTTAGATAATACCATAGGGGGGTATGCTTGTAAAGGGGTTTTTGATAATTTTTTTTAACAATCTTTTTCTCAATAAAAAGAGAGCATACTTTCGCATACTCTTCCTTTTCTGGTTTCTGTTTTCTCAGACTGTCAGATCTCCTTCTTCATATAGTATCTGGCATGACCTGGCGGACAATTCTCCAAGGTTCCGAAAACCTCAAAACCGTTCTTTTCGTAGAATCCCTTCGCCTGAAAATCGAAGGTATCCAGATGGATCATACTGCACTTCTCCTCTTTCGCCACCTTTTCCAGCTCCTGTAGAAGCCGAGCTCCATATCCCATCTTTCGATACGCTTCTTTCACCCAGAGCACATCGATGGCCAGAATTCTCCAGCAGTAGATCATGCTGTTTACTCCTGCAAGGATCTCTCCTTCCTCATTCCGGATGACACGATTCACATGGATGAAGGGAGGCTCCTGCGTGAATGGAACCTTTCCCTGATTGTATGCCATAATCCCCTTATCAACGAACATCATGTCTTCTCTGGTGCTACGCTCCATTACTCCTTCCATCATATGATGTCTTCCCCCATCTCTTTCACGAAGCGTTCATGCATGGGGCTTTCCAGCTTCACGCCCAGAGCAGTGAAGGAGTGGTGAAGGGCTTTGAGCGTTCTATAGAGCTTCTCTTCTCTGGCGTTTTCTCCCATGTGCCCGATGCGGAAAACCTGATTGCCCAGATAGTCGAAGGCGCCGCCAATGAGGATATTGTGCCTTTTCAGCATCTCTTCCTTTAGCGTATGGAAAGAGATGCCCTCAGGCAGCAGAATGGTGCTTACGGTGCTTGCATGCCCGCTTTTGGCATAAAGGGAAAGACCTGCTCCCGTCACCGCTTTTCTTGTGGCTTCGGCCAGAACGCTGTGACGCCTCTCTATGTCCTCCTCTTCCAGAATCACCTTCAGTGCTTCTTCCAGGGCAAAGATGTCACTGACGGGCTGAGAGTAGGGAAACCATTTCTTCTCATACCATCCGTCAAAGATCATGAGATTCAGGTAGAATCCCGCAACAGGGATCTTTCTCGCCTCCATGGCTTTTCTCGCATCGGCGCTGATGCCCACAAGGGTCAGTCCCGGAGGGGCTGAGATGCATTTCTGGGAGGCGCCTAAAACCACATCCATTTTCCATGCATCCATCTCCATGGGTTCTCCCACCATGGCAGAGACACTGTCCACAATGGAGAGAATGCCATAGGAGTGAAGCAGTGGGCAGATTTCATCCACCGGATTCGTGATGCCTGCCGGGGTTTCGCAGTGCACCAGGGTGGCAAGCTTGAAGTCATGATTCTCCTTCAGAAACTCCCGAAGCCTCTCCACATTCACCGCTTCATCATAAGGGCTTTCAAAGACCGTGACTTCTCCGCCATAAAGCTTCACGAAATCCATGAACCCGTGACCGAATATCCCGTTATCGATACAGAGCACCTTGTCCCCGGGTTCTATCAGCGAAGCACAGGCAGCTTCCAGTCCCAGGATGCCTTCTCCGTTTAGAATGAGCACCTCCTCTTCTGTCTTGTAGATCCTCTTCAGCAGCCTCTGGGTATCTTTGTATTTTTCAAAGAACGCTTCTTCCATATCCGGATTCAGAATGGGCATGGCCATGGCTTTTCTGACTCTTTCTGTAACATAGGTAGGTCC
>RZYZ01000389.1 GCA_009930125.1 Clostridia bacterium
TGTCTGTTTGATGGGTATCTCAATGATACTGAGAAGATCAGTAGGTTCTTCAGAAAGCTCTATACCTTGGATTCCAATGAGAGAAAAGATCTTTTGAAAGAGTTTCATGAAAGTATTGAAAAGGAATTTCCTCCTATGGTGGAAATAAAAGGAATCTTCGACAGGATCAAGTTCCCATTCAAGTCCTATTCAGATGATATTTCAGTTCTTGCTCCTTTATTCATGAACATCATATCCTTGGATGTGGGAAAGACTCTTTTCATAAATTCAGGAACTTTACATTCCATCATCTATGGGACGATGGCTGAGCTTCAAGATTCAAGTGACAATGTATTCAGATATGGTCTTACTCAAAAAGAAAAGAATATAGAAAAGGTGTTAGAATATACTTCCTGTTCTCCTACCTTTCCATTTCTTCATATGGACTCTTACTCCAAGGAAGGAATTTCTGGATTCCATCTTAAGAAATTTTCTAGAGGTGATTATTCAATAGAGAAGAATTCAATAGAGATGATTCTCTGTCTGGAGGGAAATTCTATTGTAATGTCTTCAGAAGGAAGTGTTTCCCTTTCAAAGGGAGAATGTATTCTCATGAAAAGAACTTTCTATAACTATGTTCTTTCTGTGCATAGTGGAGAAGTCATAGTTGTATATAAAAGGGGAGAAGAGAATGAAAACCATTGATCAGGTTGTAAAGTATGAGTCAAGATGTCTTGATGGAAGGGACAAGCAAAGACTTGCTGATTTTATTACTGAGGAGAAACTTCCTCTCATGGGAATGGAATTGAAGGAAGAATTCAAGGGTAAGCATCAACCAAAGCCATTCACTAGGGAAGAGATCATCAAGCAGATGAAGGATGATGTTGCCTTTGGTTTTGAAAAGGCTCTCAATAGAAGAGGAATTTCTTCCTACTTCATGTTTGAGGTTGTAAGAATGTGGAACTGGATTCTTGAGGAAGGTCTTGAGGACTTTTCTGATGAAAACTATACCCATTATGGTCTTCCTCTTTTCAAGGCAACAGCTCTCAAGTATGGATTTGACAATCCTATTGGTGATGATGTTGGTAATGAGCATAAGTATTCAGAGGAATCAGATGACTGAACAAAAGAAACTTGAAATCTACAGAAGAGCTCTCAGGAAGTGGGGAATCCCCTCCCAGATTCATATGTGTTCTGAAGAGATGTCAGAATTGAACAAGGAACTCATGAAGGCTCTCAGGGAAGGGATGAATCAAGAAAGAGAGAATTTGATTGTAGATGAGATAGCAGATGTACTCATTACTGTAGAACAGATGATTGAGATGTTCAAGGTGTCTGATGCTGTTGAGATCAGAAAGGAATACAAGCTTCAAAGACTTGAGAAACTGATAGGAGAGATATCATGAGCTACATTACAAGAATTGATGGAGAGAAATCTGATATTTCGAGAAGACCTATGAGCAGGCGTGATACACTACTTTCTGAGGAATCAACAGTAATCCCTGACATGTTTAATATGAAAAATCAGCCCGCAAAATACCATCGCCCCTCTGCTGTATAGTTTCCTCATTTCGGACAGCCCAATTTCCCTGCCTCCCCTGGCAAAGCGGGATGCAATAACAAGATCCAGTTTTTTTGCATTCAGCAGCTCGACCATGGAAGGGATGATATTGGGATTGTGAGTATTATCCGCGTCGAAGGT
>RZYZ01000390.1 GCA_009930125.1 Clostridia bacterium
ATCATCAGATTGCTCACCACCAAGGAAGAAAGACAGATCAAGATGAAGCAGCTGAGACCAGTTTCAAGACTGGAGAAGATCCTCTTCCCCATCATCGTGACCATCGTCGTAATCCTTCTGGTACCAAGTGCAGCGCCTCTCGTGGGTATGCTCATGTTCGGTAACCTGATAAAGGAAGTGGGCGTTGTACCGAATCTGGTTGAAGTGGGCAAGAACGCCATGATGTACACCGTAACCATCCTTATCGGACTTACAGTGGGTGCCAAGGCGGATGCACAAACACTGCTCAATCCCAAGACCCTGGGCATCATCGCACTGGGCCTTGTAGCTTTCTCCATCGGAACAGCAACAGGTGTACTCTTCGGGAAGCTCATGAGCAAGCTCACAAAGGGCCAGATCAATCCTATGATTGGTGCAGCAGGTGTATCTGCAGTGCCAATGGCCGCAAGAGTGGTCCAGAAGGTAGGACAGGAAGAAGATCCTTCCAACTTCCTGCTCATGCATGCCATGGGACCAAACGTGGCCGGAGTCATCGGTTCTGCCATCGCAGCCGGTGTTCTTCTTAATTTCTTCGGTTAAGCGCATATAGATAATGAACCCGACATGAAATCTCTTAGTTCATGTCGGGTTTCGTTATATTCTTATATATGATAACGATGATTTACTTCACATTCAGTCCACTCTAATGCGCTTATTCAAGCCATTAAACTGTATTCGTATCCAGTCCTTGATTTCCTTATCTGAATAATCAGAGAGAATTCTGCTGTTGAACCCTTCCAGAATGGCAAAGTAGACGAGATAGATGTAGTCCACAATTTTCTTAGGCTCCATAGAAGTTTTCAGTAAGCCTTCCTTCTGGGCTTTCTCTACCATATGATATTTATCATCATACAGTTCCAGATTCATGGTGTGATATCTTCTGCGAATCTCTTCCAAATCCGAAATCTCATCTACCATGAAGAAAAAATTATCTCTGAATACGGAAATGTGTTTTACAAACTGAAAGATCATGTCTTCCACCTGGTTCATCAAAGGCTTATCTGAGGAAAAGACATGCTGATGAATCTGTATTAAGCCTTCTTCGCATCGATCAAATGCAGCTCTATAAAGACCATGCTTGTCTTTGAAATAGTGATAGACAGGGCACCTAGAAATGGAGATACTGTTGGTGATGTCTGTCAGTTTTGTGGCTGCATATCCTTTCGTGGATAAAAATTCGATGGCATTATCAATGAGCTTATCTATTGTTTCTTTGTCCAAAGGTCTATATGCTGCTGGTGAAGTGGCCAATGGAAACTTCTATAATATGGTGTATCCTGCTAGTGGTACCTCCATTCAGATGAGTCTGACTTTTGGCAGAGTTGCAGGTACCAATGCTGCAAAACATGTAAAATAAAAATGAAGCTGGTTGCTTTTGGTGAATCAGAATAAAGGATTCTGTTGTAATTGATCTTCCCTGTTCCGATTATGAATAAATACCATTATTCTGATGAACTGATTCAATAAATAAAGAACTCGAAGTCCACGCCTTACAACGTGAGATTCGAGTTCTTTTATATGCTTCATTTAGTATTCAGGATCGTATTCCAGATTGTCGATATGGTCCAGAACCTCGATGTTTGTAATGGGGTTCCCGGAGACTGCAAGTGAATCAAAGGAGTCGAAATTCTGAAGCCGGATG
>RZYZ01000391.1 GCA_009930125.1 Clostridia bacterium
CGTACTTGGTGGAGAAATTCGGATTCTTTCTTCTTCTTTCCGGAATCTCCGTTTCCAGGGTGTATTTTCCTGTCAGAAGGCCTGCAGCAAGAGGAAAATACGGGATAAAAGCGATGTTGTTTTTTCTCAGATACGGAATGAACTTCTCTTCCTTGTCTCTGACCAGAAGATTGTACTCATCCTGAACCACATCGATGTATCCGTCTCTGTTGGCTTCCTCGATCTGTTCCAGAGAGAAATTGGACACGCCGATTTCACGGATGATGCCCTTCTCCCTGAGCTTCTGGAGAGCCCCTACAGCCTCATACTTCGGTGTCTTCTCATCAGGGAAGTGGATGTAGTAGATGTCGATATAATCGGTCTTGAGCCGTTTCAGGGACTTGTAGACCTCATCCACCAGAAAGTCCGGATGGTTGTCCACCACAATCTCTCCCTTTTCCATTCTATGCGCACCTTTTGTTCCCAGAAGGATCTTGTTTCTCGCATTGCACTTCTTCAGCACATCACCGATGACTTCCTCGGAACCGCCCATGCCATAGTAGTAGGCTGTATCGAAAAAGTTCACCCCCAGGTCCAGCGCCGTCAGAATCATATTATGGGATTCCTCATCGCTGATGGGATTGTATCCGGGATTGCCCACCGCATTGGTGCCCAGCCCCACCGGGTTCAGCTGAAAATCGTTGTAGATATCACTCATTCTCTCATCCCTCATTTCCTTCTTTTCTTTCTATTCTACCATAGCTTCAGTCCAAAGCGCTCAGCTTTGTGATGGTCGTATCCGGAAGCTTCTCTGCCCAGCTGAGGATTCGCTCATGGCAGGTGAATAGAACGCTCTGGACCGGCACCTCCCGATCTCCACTGAATTCATGGAGAAACTGAAGGCCTTCTTTTGCTCTCTTGTCATCATACTGGGTGAACACATCATCCAGGAATAAGGGTCTTCTCTTCTCTTCCTGAATGATCAGATCCGATATGGCGAGTCTCAAAGAAAGATAGGCCTGATCGATGGTTCCCCCGCTTAGGAAAGCCCAGTCATACATCTTCTTTGAATCCTGATCCTGGAAAGAGATGGCAAGATCCCTCGACACCATGACCTCCTCATACTTCCCGCCGGTGAGTCTCTGGAAGATCTTCTGGGTCTTTTCATTGACCCTGGGACCAAAGGAGCTCTGCATTCTGCTGAAGGAAGCCATGAGGGTTTCTCTGGCAAGTTTCAGCGCTTCATGGTCACTATCCATCTCCTCATATTCCGCGCGTGCTTCTTCCATCTCATTCTCGATCTGACTGATGTTTTTCTTCCTCCTGTATTTTTCCTTCACTTCAGACTGCAGGGAGGTGATCTCATCACGGATTTCCTGGATGATGCTTTCCTCTTCCTCCAGCGCCTTTTTGATTCTCGACTTTTCCACTTCATCGGTGAAGTCTGTATCTTCCTCCAGAGAAAGCGCATCAAACCGCTCCCGGGTTTCCAGCTCCAAAAACTCCCTGAAAGAGAGTACAGGCAGCCGGTGGATCACCGCACGCCTGCTCAGGTCTGCTTTTGCATTATCGATAGCCACGGCATTTGATCCTGTAAAGAGAAGATGCAGAGAGAAAAAACTGTCATAGATCAGCTTCAGATCGATCTCAAAATTTTTAATCTTATGGATCTCATCAATGATAAGGGCCTCGCCCCCGT
>RZYZ01000091.1 GCA_009930125.1 Clostridia bacterium
GCTGCAACACCGTTTTCCTCCACATGGTTTCTGAAGGTTTCATAGGCTTCTTCTGCAACGGTGAACGGTTCATGGTTGTACTGGAAGAATTCTCTGGTGGCTTTGACCCCATCGGCACCCAGTGGCGCACCATGCGCTTTTGAAGTTCCTGCAAAAGGTGAACCCATACCGATGATGGATTTGATTTCGATCATGGTTGGTCTGTCGGTGACTTTCTTTGCTTCTCTGATGGCTTCATCCACAGCATCCAGATTGTTCGCATCATCCACTCTCAGGTAATGCCATCCGTAAGCCTCGTATCTGTCCTTGACGCTTTCAGAGAAAGACTTGTCCAGGTCTCCATCCAGGGATATGTCATTGGAATCATAAAGCATGATCAGTCTGCCCAGCTTCATATGCGCTGCCAGTGAGGATGCTTCATGGGAGATCCCTTCCATCAGGTCTCCATCTCCGCATAAGGCGAAGGTGTAGTGATTGACCACGTCAAAACCATCCTTGTTGTACTTGGCTGCCAGGTGGCTTTCTGCCATGGCCATACCAACCGCCATGGCGATTCCCTGTCCAAGAGGACCTGTGGTGGCTTCCACACCTACTGTGTGGCCGAATTCAGGATGTCCTGGTGTCTTGGAACCCCACTGTCTGAAATTTTTAATCTCTTCCATAGGCAGGTCGTAACCGGACATATGAAGAAGAGAATAAAGAAGCGCAGAGCCGTGTCCTGCTGATAGGACGAATCGGTCACGATTGAACCAGCTGGGGTTCTTCGGATTGTGCATCATATTCTTTGCCCATAACACATAGGCAAATGGTGCTGCACCCAGCGGCAGACCAGGATGGCCTGAGTTCGCCTGCTCCACAGCATCAATGGATAATGCTCTGATGGTGTTGATGGTTAGTACGTCGTTGTTATTATACATGTTTACCTCCATAAAATTGCCGGTACCGGAACCTTTTCCGGCACTGGACTGTAATGAACCAGCATCTGTATTTTATTCCATGATCTTTATGGGATCAAAATTAATGTAATCGCAGGAAGTGAGGATATATTCCACTCCATTTCGGTAGCCTGTCATGACTCTCTGAAGAGATTTACCATGAAGATGGCCATAAATGACCTTTTCCACTCCATACTCCTCAAATATATCAGTAAACTCCGAATCTTTAAAGGTTTCATTGACCGGCGGGTAATGAATCATCACGATGATCTTCTTATATCCGGCCTTCTTGGCCTTATCCAGGGACATTCTCATTCTGAGCAGTTCTCTCTTGTAGATCTTCTCATCCTCTTCCTTGAAGAGCGCGCTTCCTGGAAGCACCCATCCACGGGTACCGCAGATGGCATAGTCCTCATAGGCGAAAAAGTTGTTCTGGATGAAATCCATATTGTCATACATGCCGTTGAGCTTTGTGATGCTCCCCCACCAGTAATCATGATTGCCTTTGATCAGGATCTTCCTTCCGGGAAGCTTCGCCACAAAGTCCAGTTCAAGCTTGCTGGATGCCATATTCATGGACCAGGAAAGATCACCTGCCAGAAGCACCGTGTCTTCTTCCGTGATTTTCTTCAGCCAGTTTTCTCTGATCTTCTCGTCATGGTCTTTCCACTCATCGGAGAAGACATCCATGGGCTTGTCTCCGCTCAGGGAAAGATGCAGATCAGCAATGGCGAAGAGTGCCATTATTCTGTGATGAGGATTCTGTAGATTTTCTTCTTCCCTTTTTTCACCAGGAGATAGTTCTCGGTAAAATCCTCTTCCTTTAATTTATGATCGATGTCGGTGATCTTCACATCGTCGATGCTGACCCCACCCTGCTGCATGTTTCTTCTACCTTCTGATTTGGAGGGGAATACGCCACCTGCCAGGAGAATTTCAAGAAGAGGCTTCTCCAGATCTTCCTTGACGATTTCCACGGTAGGGACATTGGAAAGGTCGGTTCCGCCGCCGAAGAGGGCCTCTGCAGCACTTCTTGCCTTGGCTGCTTCCTCTTCCCCATGGACGAGCTTTGTCACTTCGTAAGCCAAAAGCTTTTTGGACTCGTTGATTTCCTGTCCTTCCAGAGCTTCAATTCGTTCAATCTCATTGATATCCACGAAGGTGAGAAGCTTCAGACATTTCACCACGTCCTGATCGTCCACGTTTCTCCAGTACTGATAGAAATCATAGACCGGAGTCTTTTCCGGATCCAGCCAGAGGGCTCCGTTGACGGTCTTGCCCATCTTCTGACCCTGGGAATTGGTCAGAAGCGTACAGGTCATGGCATAGGCAGTCTTTCTTTCCTTTCTTCGGATAAGATCGATGCCTGCCAGCATGTTGGACCACTGATCGTCTCCACCCAGCTGCATGGTGCAGCCATGGTTCTGGTTCAGGTACAGGAAGTCATATCCTTGCATCAGCATATAGTTGAACTCCAGGAAGGAGAGTCCCTTTTCCAGTCTCTGCTTGATGCTCTCTGCACGAAGCATGTTGTTCACAGAGAAATGCACCCCGATGTCTCTTAAAAAGTCCACATAATTGAGGTTCATCAGCCAGTCCGCATTATTGAGAAGACGCGCCTTGTCCTCACTGAAATCGATGAAGCGCTCCATCTGCTTCTTGATGCCGACGATGTTACGTTCGATGTCTTCTCTTGTTAGCATGGATCTCATATCGGTCTTTCCGGACGGATCTCCGATCATGGCTGTTCCACCGCCTACAAGGGCTATGGGCTTATGCCCGGCTTTCTGCATATGGGCCATGAACATCATGGCGATGAAATGCCCCACATGAAGACTGTCCGCTGTGGGGTCAAAACCGATATAGAAGGTTACGCTTTCTTCTTCAAGGGCTTTCCTGATTTCTTCCTCATGGGTCAGCTGCTTGATATATCCCCTTCTGGTTAATTCTTCAAATACACTCATTTTTACAACTCCTGACGATTTTTACTACATCTAAGTATACCTAATTTCCTACGGTTTGTGAAATGAAAAAACGGTAAACCCTCGATTATGGTGTTTCAGAAACGAAAAAAGAACTTTCGCCAAGAAAGTTCTTTTTCCTTACAGTGCTGCTCATCTGATATACGGTTTGATCCGCTTATAATCCTTTCGCTTCACATACACCACATAGATTGTCGAGTATTTTCGAGATTTCTCCACAGTTTCTGGTTTCTGTTTCGTTTCACCGGCGTTCTTTTCCAGCGCTTTGAATCTGATATCCTGAGCGCGAAGCATGTTCCGGATTTCATTGAACTTCTGAACAGAAACACCTCGATAGATTTCCTTCCTGTTCCAGAAAAAGATCATACAAAACCCCTCCAGTTCGTATGCTCAAAGCTAATCAAAAAGCTCCAATGTTAATCGGAGCTTTAAAAAGGTTAACTGAGAACCTTGTACTTTTCTAATTCAGATACAGCCAGTTCACCCTCATCATGCATAGCAATGAAGAGATCAATGTCATTGGCCTCGGAGAAATTCTGGAGTTTTTCAAAAATCTTCTCGGAAGTTTCACTCTTCTTATCCATTCCATTGAAGAGTCCATCCACAAATATAGTGGTTACATCATAGTTTGTTGAAATGATTCCACAGAGGAATCCGTAGATTGACCTGTAGTCTGTGAGTGCGTATTCGTCTGCATCGATAAATCGGATTTCTCTATCCAGCTCATGGATTGCACGAGAATCGTCATCGACAAAAACAACATTACCTTTGGCTGTTTTGACTTTTTCATTAGCAAGAGATACCATCTTCTTACTTTTTCCTGATCCCCTCTTGCCATAAATTACCTGTATCATGTCAATCACTCCCTTTGTATATTTGGTCTTGAAAACCTTTAAACTATGTCTTAATTATATAATTATCCGAAAATTTAGTCAAACCATAAACCCCTATTTGGTGGTACATATTGAATTAAATTTCCCGTCACCGAAAAGATTCACAACCTGATTCTGGTTTTTATTGACAGATTCGTAATATATATACTTTATTTAACAATTATTTTATCTTTCATTGTTCACATAATGAGAATAATCTGATATAATGAAATTGCCGTAAGGTAATATTATTTTAGACACAGTAATTTTCTTAGCTATCCAGGCCCTTAGCCTCAGAAAACCTAAAAAAATACTGTTGCTAAGGAGGAAAAAACAATGGAAGACAAGAAAATCATCTGCAGAGACTGCGGAAACGAATTCACATTCACAGTTGGTGAACAGGAATTCTACAAAGAAAAAGGATTTGAAAACGAGCCAGTAAGATGCCCAGACTGCAGAAGAGCAAGAAAGGCTGAAAGAAACAATCAGAGAAGATAGTCCTTTAAAGGTAGTTACATTGTAGCTACCTTTTTTCAATGAAAAAAGTTATAATAGAATGCATAAGTTACAATACTGTATAAAATATAGAAGACATGGAGGATCTACTTGTGGAAGAGAAGAAGAAAATTGTATTAAGTGCCATCAAACCGTCTGGAGAAATCACCCTGGGAAATTATCTGGGTGCCATCAAGAACTGGATCGGTTTTCAGGATGAATATGAATGCTTTTACTGCATTGCGGATCTTCACGCCATCACCGTAAGACAGGAGCCCAAGCTCTTAAGAAAAAGAGTGCTGGAGATCCTTGCGATCTATATCGCATCCGGGCTTGACTATACCAAAAGCACCCTGTTTGTGCAGTCCCATGTGCCCGCCCACTCCGAAGCTTCCTGGATTCTCACCTGCAACGCCAACATGGGGGAACTCTCCAGAATGACCCAGTATAAGGACAAGACAGCGAAACTGAAGGAAAACACCTCCATCTCCGCAGGTCTGTTCAATTATCCTGTGCTCATGGCAGCGGATATCCTCATCTACAATGCGGACTTCGTCCCTGTGGGGATCGACCAGAAGCAGCATGTGGAACTGGCTCGTGATATCGCGCAAAGGTTCAATTCCAGCTATTCCGATACCTTCACCCTGCCGGAAGCGAAGATTCCGGAAAACGCCGCCAAGATCATGGATCTTCAGGATCCTTCGAAAAAGATGTCCAAATCTGATGACAATCAGAACTCCTACATCCTCGTCCTGGATCCACCGGATGTGATCCGAAGAAAGATTTCAAGAGCGGTCACTGACTCCGTAGGCGTGGTCAATTACAGCGACGAGCAGCCAGGCGTGAAGAATCTCATCAACATCATCTGCGCCATCAGGAATGTGAAACCGGATGAAGTAGTGGCTTCCTTCGAAGGAAAAGGCTACAAGGAGTTCAAGGAATACGTGGCGGAGGTCATCATCGAAGAACTGGAACCTGTCCAGAAGAAGGCCAATGAACTCCTGACGGACAAGTCAAAACTCGAAGAAATCTATTCCGAAGGAGCCATGAAGGCCAATTATGCAGCCATGAAAGTGCTGAGAAAGATGCAGAAGAAAGTGGGTCTGCTCCCTCCAGTGAGAAAATAATAACAGAATCCGATCCATTAAGAAAGGCAGCTGAATCCTCTTCAGCTGCCTTTCGTGTTCCGCTTAATCAGTCCTCTTTCCCGTATCTAAGCCGATATTCTTCCATGAGCTCTGAGGAAGTGGCCACAATGCGTCCATCTTTAAACCCCAGAGCGAAATGCTCCATGGTCTCATCCATGATGAGGTCTCTTTCCATTTCAAGATCCGGAAAAGTGGCGTTCTGCGCATAGAGAATCTGCTCTACATCAAACCGCTCATGCCAGGAGATTTCGGCCATCATGTCCTCTCTTTGGGTTCTCGGATACTCCTCCACCTGAAAATCGCCGAAAAACATCTGCCTGTCCGAGAACAGATAGCGGCTTCTCTCCCCTTCTATGATGACCTCCGTGGTTCTTACAGAAACGCCCTCCACATACACCTGTGCCTCAATTTTTCTTTCCATCTCTTCATTGAAGGGCATCTTCGGAAGATACCACACTGCCAGCAGCGCAAGAACAAGAATCCAGATCCATATTTTCGTGTTTGTCTTCATACCATCCTCCAATCAAAGTCAGCCGCTTCCATTACAGCAGTTTCCGGATCTCTTCCAGCAGAAAATGCACCTGAGGACCGATGATGATCTGAAAATCCTCCTCCTGCTGAACGATGCCCATGACCCCCATTTCCTTCAGTCTCTCCTTATCCACCTGCTGCGGATTCTTGACTTCCAGTCTCAGCCTGGTGATGCAGGCGTCTGCCGTAAGCACATTGCCATGACCTCCGCAGGCTTTCAGAATACTTTTTGCCAGCTTCCTGTAGTTTGCCGTGTAGAGGCTGCTTTCCTCTTCCTTCTCGACCTTCTTCACTTCCCTTCCCGGTGTCATAAGGTTAAACCGTCTGATGCAGAAGGAGAAGGAAAAATAGTAAAGAAAAAAGAAGAGGATACCCATCACCAGCAGCATCCCCATGTTCTTTGCCATAGGCATCCTGATGCTGAGGAGAAAATCCGTAAGGCCCGCACTGAAACTGAATCCTGCAATCCACTGAAATTCAGCAGCAAGATACAGGGACAGCCCCGTGAAAATCGCATGAAGCAGATAAAGCAGCGGTGCCACAAACATGAAGGAAAACTCCAGGGGCTCGGTGATGCCTGTAAGAAAGGAGGCGATGGAAGAGGTACCCATGAAGGATTTCGTTTTCCGGATCTGACCTTTCGTTGCGGCTCTGGCCATGGCAAGGGCTGCGCCAGGAAGGCCGAACATCATGATGGGAAAGAATCCCGCCAGATACATCCCCGTTGATCCGTATACGCCCATGGACTGCCAGAAATTCCCGATGTCGTTGATTCCGATGACATCGAACCAGAACACGGAGTTCAGCGGATGATGAAGTCCCAGTGGAATGAGCAGTCTGTTGAGAAAACCGTAGATTCCAGCGCCCAAAGCCCCCAGTGAACTGATCCTCCCGCCAAAGACAATCAGCAGCTCATAAAGAAGAGGCCATAGGAAATAGAGGATCACACTGACAAAAACCATGGTGAAGGTGCTGATGATGGGCACAAATCTTTTTCCCCCGAAAAAATTAAGGCCTTCAGGAAGCCTCAGATTTCTGAATCGATTGAACATATAGGCTGCGACCAGGCCGGAAAGAATCCCTGTAAACTGGTTTCCGATGCTGTAAAAAGCAGCGCTGACTTCAGCCAGTGGAATGCGCTCATACTGGGAAACGGATACGGGCGAAAGCATATTAGTCACTGTGAGGTAACACAGGATACCCGACAGCGCCGCCGAACCGTCTCTTTCTTTGGCCATGCCAAGGGCCACACCCGCTGCAAAAAGAATCGGAACATTGTCCATGATGATGAGCCCCACCTGAAGCAGCACCCGGGATAGTATGGTGCTGTATCCAAAACCCGTGGTCTCGATCCAGTATCCGATGCCCACAAGAATCGCTGCCGCCGGCAGCACGGACACCGGAAGCATGAGGGATTTTCCCAGTCTCTGACTGGCATTTAGCATTCTGTTTCTTGCTCTTCTTAATCTAAACATCTAACTGATCGCCTTATTCATATGCACCATGAGGTACACCATTTCCTGAAGACTCAGCTCATGTCTGAAATTCTTCTTCACGAAAGCTTTGATTTTCTTTTCCACAGTCTTGAACCTTCGATCCTTTTTCAGGAACATGTCATAGAATTCCTCCACGTGGTCTTCCGTACTGGGCTGCTTCAGGAGGATTCTCTTCGCCAGAAATTTAAGATGGGCATTGAGCCTTGCAAGGGAAATCTCATCCTCATGGAAATCAATGTCGAAGACCTGTTCGATGATCTCCACGATGCCGCTGGTGAAAAGAAAGATTTTCGAAATGCTTTCCTTGTTCTCCCCTAAGGAAGCATTTACCATATGCATGGTGATGTAGCCAGCCTCATGCTCGGACAGACGTACGCCCGTTGCTTCTTCAATATACTCCAGACCCTTCAGTCCGATTTGGAATTCCTCTGCATACAGGCTTCTGATTTCGTGGAGCATCAGATTGGGAATCTCCAGCCCCTGCTTCTTCCTTTCCACCGCATAGGTGATATGATCGATCATCCCCACCAGTGCATTGACGGTCATCTCAATGCCCAGTTCTTCCTTGGCTCGGTCTCGGATCTTCTGGGTAGCATCAATAAGCTTCATGGGTGTATCCCCAAGAAGCCTGTAGAACCGATCTCTGCTGTCATCCAGAACCTCATAGATCTTTTCGATTTTCGATTCATTGACCAG
>RZYZ01000392.1 GCA_009930125.1 Clostridia bacterium
GTCTTCCAGTGTGTCAAAGTCTATGGTGATACAGTAAGGTGTTCCGATTTCATCCTGTCTTCTGTATCTCTTACCGATGCTTCCCGCATCGTCATATTCCACATTGAAGTGCTTCGCAAGCTGCTCGTAGACTTCCAGTGCCTTATCGGAAAGCTTCTTTGACAGGGGAAGAATCGCCGCCTTCACTGGCGCGATGGCGGGATGGAACTTCAGCACTGTTCTCACATCACCATTTTCCAGCTCCTCTTCCTCATAGGCATCGGACAGGAAGGACAGGAACATTCTGTCCACACCCACGGATGGCTCGATACAGTAGGGGATGTACTTTTCGTTGGTTACAGGATCCAGATAATTCATATCCGCCTTGGCATGCTCTGCATGCTGCTTGAGATCGTAATCCGTTCTGTCCGCGATGCCCCACAGTTCTCCCCAGCCGAATGGGAATCTGTACTCGATATCTGCTGTTCCCACACTGTAGAAGGACAGCTCCTCTTCGGAATGATCTCTCATTCTCAAGTTCTCTTCTGTCAGGCCAAGATCCGTGAGGAAGCTCCAGCAGTATTTCTTCCAGTACTCGAACCATTCCAGGTCCGTTCCCGGCTTACAGAAGAACTCCAGCTCCATCTGCTCGAACTCTCTGGTTCTGAATATGAAGTTTCCTGGTGTGATCTCATTTCTGAAGGACTTTCCGATCTGTCCGATACCAAAAGGCACTTTCTTTCTGGAGGTTCTCTGGATGTTCCTGAAATTCACGAAAATCCCCTGAGCTGTTTCAGGTCTCAGATAGATTTCCGTCTTGGAATCATCTGTGATGCCGAGAAATGTCTTGAACATCAGATTGAACTTTCTGATCTCCGTGAAATTCTTCTTTCCGCACTTCGGGCACTCTATGCCGTTTTCATCGATATAGTTTTTGAGTTCTTCTTCGCTCAGTCCATCTGCAGATGCATACTCTGCGCCCTGCTCGGTCATGTGGTCTTCCACCAGCTTGTCCGCTCTGAATCTCGCCTTGCACTCCCTGCAGTCCATGAGAGGATCCGAAAAGCCGCCCACGTGACCTGAAGCCACCCACACTTCCGGATTCATCAGTATAGAGGAATCCAGTCCCACATTGTAAGGACTCTCCTGAATGAATCTCTTCCACCAGGCCTGTTTCAGATTGTTTTTGAGCTCAACACCCAGAGGGCCGTAGTCCCAGGAATTTGCCAGTCCTCCATAGATATCTGAGCCTGGATACACAAATCCTCTGCCTTTACTTAAAGCGACAATTTTGTCCATGGTCTTTTCCATTATCATCATCCTCCGATTTTTTTCTAGTATAAACAAAAAGAGCATACACCATGAAGGGACGGATATAAATCCGCGGTTCCACCCTTCTTGGCATAAGCCCTGCTCTTACAACATGATTGCTCCAAAGCGCCCTTCATCCTACCTGACTATATCCTTTCACCAGCCGGATACTCTCTACAAGTTCAGAAGGGATTACTCCTCTTTCTCAACGCAAATATTAAATAAAAAAAATGGCTCCGCGAAGAGGACTCGAACCTCCAACCTATCGGTTAACAGCCGAGTGCTCCACCATTGAGCTATCGCGGAACGTCATTACAAAGACTATTATACCAAGGATATAGAGAAATGCAAGGCCTATTTTGAAAAAA
>RZYZ01000393.1 GCA_009930125.1 Clostridia bacterium
GCCAAAAATTCCCTGTAGTTCTGTCTGGTAATGAGGGTCCTGCTCATTTCAAAGACCTCCTTGTCTCCTACAGTAATTTATAATACAGTTCTTTGTTTGGGGATGGAATCACCACGGATTCAAGAAGCAGTCCTTCCTTCATGGAAGCCCTCCTGCCGGCATCTATGGCTGCCTTGACGGATCCCACATCTCCTGTGAGTGTGACGAAAGCTTTTCCCCCGATGGCCATGCCGAGTCTGATCTCGATGAGTTCTATAAGACCGGACTTCACGGCAGCATCCGCTGCACATACAGCGCTGGTCAGTGAGTAAAACTCCATGACGCCCAGTGCATCGAAGAATTTCACATCACTTACGCCCTGTACGCTTTGTATGGTCTGAGGATGCGCATTGGCTAGAACCAGTCTGTCCACGATATAGTGTTTGCCCACTTCTTCCCCGGCAGCGACGGCTGCTTTCACAGCGCCCACATCGCCGGTGACGATGATCATGTATTTGCCCGGACAGGCGGTCTTTGCCGTGACAAGTTCCACATCTCCGGCTTTGATCATGGTGTCTGCCGCTTCAATGCCTCTGCATATACTGGTGAATTCCAGCATTCCTATGGTTTTCAAGCTTCTTCCCTCCTTTCGGATTCTATGGTCACCGCATCGTCCACATGGGTTACTCTACCTGTGATGGACGCATGGACACGTGCCCCCATGTCTTTCATTTCTATCTCTCCTATGACCTGGCCCTTCGTGACGTAGTCTCCCACCGCAACGCAGGCAGTGGCGGGTTTCCCGATATGCTGCCCCAGCGGAATGGTCACCTTGTCCGTGGTCACTTCCATGTAGGAAGGTTTTCCCCTGTCATAGTATTTCCTGATGTCGAGTCTGGATAAGAGCCTGTCTATGGGCACGTATCTGTTTTCTCTTTCAGGAAGTGCCGGTCCGGTTTCAAATTCCACCTTGATGCCGCTTTTTCTCAGTTCCTTTTTCAGGAAACTGTTGACGATTCGAGGAGAAATGTTCATGGGACAGGCGAAAAGTTCGCATATGCCGCATTCGCAGCATAGGGCCGCTTCCGCAAATCGCTCATCATAGACATCGTTCACGCCGAAAGCTCTCATGATCTTATGGGGGTGAAGGGGATGTCCGATGAGATACCTGGGACAGTACTGAGTGCAGAAATTGCACTGGATGCAGGCGGCTCTTGTTTCATTCTTGATGGCTGTAAGAGACTTGGTCCCTCTTTCCACCAGAGTATGATCCTTGGGAATCAGAATGATGCCCCCCGAGGTCTTTCGGACCACGGCGATTTCCGCTTCTTCCTGGGTCAGGAATCTGCCCATCATGGGGCCTCCCGTGAGGACCATGTATTCGGACAGTGTGCTTCCACCCACAGCTTCTATGCACTCCGCGATGGTGATGCCGATGGGCACCTTGATGATCTTCGGCTCCTTCACTTCTCCTGTGACGGTGATGTATTTCTCCGTCACGGGCAGTCCTTTCTGCGCATCATAGATGCTTTTCATGGTGGCGATGTTCGATACCACGATGTCCACCTGAAGGGGTATTCCCCCTGCCGGAACCGCTTTCTGAAAGGCTTCGTATATGGTGATCTGCTCATCTCCCGCAGGATAGAAATTATCCATGGAGAACAGCTCGATGTCG
>RZYZ01000092.1 GCA_009930125.1 Clostridia bacterium
GTCTGGCTACTGAACTTCATCTTTGCCACATCATAGCCGGTGAAACCGCCGCTTTGAAAATGAATCTCTTCTATGACCTTTTCTTCTGTCTCTGTCACTGTGTTTCTGAGACACAGTAATAGCTTGAGAAGAGAGCCGTCTCTGATTCTTTCCATCAGATAAGAACCATCCTCTTTATAAGCTTTGACTGCATCAAAAAGTACGGATAGAATCTGTTCGGGATTGAGTTTTTCGCACTTTATATACTTCATGGAATCATGTTCCCAAGGTGCCATTTTCTGCAAGGACAGAGAGTCTGAAGAGTTCAGCTGATAATCCAGTCGACTTTCAAGAAATTGTAAAAATTCTTCGGTGAAGTAATCAGCAAATTCCTTCAGATCAAAATCTGGTTGATCTATAGGAGGAATGAAAAGATCAGCCGGAGGTGCTGGAGAGAACTCATCCAGATCATCATACGCAAAAAGGTCTGCGAGCTTAGGAATGTATTTTGTCAGCACATGAGAGGGATTTGCATCTCCCTCCACGCCCATAAATTCCTGCCACTCATGGTAGATGCCTAGAAGTTTTCCATCCAGATAGGTAAGAGCGCTTTTCCTGATCCAGGAAGGTACGCCATAGTAGGCTTCTGCAATGGATCCTGTGATGGCGGCCAGAGTATCGCTGTCTCCACCAACTGAGATGGCAATTCTGATGGCGTCTTCGAAGGAGGTGGACTCCAGAAAGGCTAAAATGGCCTGAGGTACAGTATCCTGACAGGTTTCATTGAACTTGTAGGTGTCCCTGATTTGATCGATGGTGAAATCAAGCTTGTAGTACTCACGTTCAATTCTCTTTCTGATTTCAGGCTTTGTGTAGCCCATGCGTGCAAGAAAGATGCAGAGCGCAGTGGCATCAGCCCCTTTATACCCTTCAGGATGATTGTGTGAGACTCCGGTGATGATTCGGGACAGGTACATGACTTCTCTTTCTGTTCTTCCTGCAAGTCCTGCCGGACTGATGCGCATGGCAGCGCCATTTCCATAGCTGTTGTAGGGTTTCGGATTATAGCTGAAAATCCAGTCATGAAATCTGCCACCGTAGCCACAGTCAGGGTACTGCTGCCCGATTTCCTGCATGTACAGTATAGTCTTTTTTTCGAGCATTCTTGCATGTTCTTCATTATTCTCAAAAGGCATGAAAGGGGATTCTTCCTCTTTTTCCGCTTCCATGATGGCTTTTGCTGCTGCAAGGGTCATGATGCTGTCGTCCGTGACAAAGCAGTCTTCTGCAAAAAGCTCGAAGTCCTTACTCCGATGATTATGAAATTCAAATCGTGAACCGACGATATCTCCTATGATGGCTCCTATCATGATTAGCACCTCCAAGTATATTTTCGAGGCTGAAACAGGAATACTCCGTTTCAGAGACCTCTTCATAATTCCACTATATTGCTTGATGTGTACTGAAAGAAGGACAATGGATGTTGTACTGTAGTAATAGTAGATATTGTAAATCTTAAATTGTATAGATAGGAAGTAATCACAAGCATAAAACTATTACTATCATATTTCAATAATTTTCTGAATAGTCTATAATGGTACTAGATGCTATTATCAATCAATACATTTTTAGATGCAAAAATGTATTGATTATACGATTTCTCAGCCGCACCTGATATATCAATGGTTTGAGGTGATTTTCTATGGCTATATGTACATTAAATCTCAGTATTTTCATTTTGCCCCGCAAACAGGGTTGGGAAGCATTGGTAAAGCTAGTGTTGCAGACACGGGGTTAAAAAGATTGATCCCCACACGGGGACGGAAACACTACTCTTGTAAGTCGATTGTTCAACTTCAAAGTGTTAAAAAGATTGATCCCCACACGGGGACGGAAACAGTGGGTTGAATTCCTTTACTATCCATGAGATTGTTGTTAAAAAGATTGATCCCCACACGGGGACGGAAACGATAGACACCATGCACCAATTATTTTATCATTCATGTTAAAAAGATTGATCCCCACACGGGGACGGAAACATGTCCTGGTTGTGGATGGTCTTTGTGTACTGTCTTGTAATAGAATGATCCCCACACGGGGACGGAAACATATTTGACTGTAGTGAACGTGACATCTGTTCATACGTTAAAAAGATTGATCCCCACACGGGGACGGAAACTCTTGTAGTGGTTCACATGCTATTTCGTGGTCGAATTCTGTTAAAAAGATTGATCCCCACACGGGGACGGAAACATTGTAGGAGGCATAGGATGCTTACAAAAATGAAAATCAAATTAGAGAAATCTTCAGAAGAAAGATTTAGTCATAATATTTCATCATTATTTCACGGTTTTCTCTTTGAGATTATGGATAAAAAGAATGCAGATGTTCTCCATAAAGAGGGGCTTAAATCATTCAGTCAGTATCTTGATTTCAGATCTGATGAGATTGAATGGAATGTGATGTCCATGAACCAGGGGACTCATGAAGCGCTTATTCATTCTCTGGACAGTATTAATGAAATAGATATCAGGCATAAGAACAGAAAGTTTAAAATAACGGATCGTTTAATTGAAACAACCACTTTGGATGAACTGCTGAAGGAACATTACTTTACCGATGGAGACCGATTCATCCACTTAGCATTTATCACTCCTACATCATTTAAGAGCCAGGGAGAGTATCAGTTCTTTCCTGATTTAAGGCTGATTTATCAGAGTCTGATGCATAAATTTGATCATGTATCAGAAGAGTCTAAGATCTTTGATGAAGAGGTTCTGCAGCATCTTACAGAGCACTCTGTCATTACCAGATATCAGCTGAAATCGACACTGTTTCATCTGGAAAGGGTGAAGATACCATCTTTTACTGGAAAAATCACCATTAAAGTGCATGGTCCACAGAGTCTGGTGAATCTAGCCAATCTGCTGTTTTATTTTGGGGAATATTCAGGGATTGGCATTAAGTGCTCACTGGGTATGGGTGCCATAAGGGTAGAGAAGAAAGGGGAAGAGAGTATATGGAAAAAAAGATACTGAAGCTGGTCATAGGAAGCTTGCTTCACGATATCGGCAAGGTGCTGCATCGAGGAAACGACGGACGAAATCACAGTGTGAGCGGATATGATTTTCTGAAAAATGAAGTAAAACTGAGTGATGAGGAAATTCTGGATCAGGTCAGATTTCATCATGCCAAGGAAATCAGAGAACATAGACTAAACGATGAAAATCTGGCATACATCACCTATATGGCAGATAACATCGCATCAGGAATTGATAGAAGAGAACTTGATGATAAAGAATGGGGATTCAGCAAAGAAATGCCTCTTTCAAGTATCTATAATATTCTCAATCATAATGATGAGAAAAAGAACTACAACCCCGGGAAACTCAGTGCAGAAGGGGATATCAACTATCCAGGTGAAACAAACGGTCTGTATAATGAAAGCCACTATGAGGCGCTAAGAGCAGAACTTCTTCAGAAACTTTCGGAAATTGAATTATCCGAATCTTACGTGAACTCATTACTCGAACTTCTGGAAGCTTATCTTACTTATGTGCCATCCTCAACAGCACACAAGGAAAGAGCGGATATCTCCTTATACGATCACATGAAACTTACAGCGGCATTAGCTTCAGATATCTATCTCTTTCTCACATCCAAGGAGGATGAAAACTATAGAAAAACGCTATTTGATGACGGAAAGAGATTTTACGAGGAGAAAGGCTTTCTCCTGTACAGTCTTGATTTTTCCGGAATTCAGGATTTCATCTATACCACTGCAAGCAGAGGCGCACTGAAGTCACTAAGAGGAAGATCTTTTTATCTGGAAATCATGATGGAACATCTCGTGGATGAGCTTCTGGATAAAGCTGAGCTTACAAGAGTCAACGTACTGTATACGGGAGGAGGGCACAGTTATCTTCTTCTTCCCAACACCGGAAAAATGAAGATGTTCATTGATGAATTTGAGTCTGAATCAAGGGCCTGGTTTATGGAAACCTTTGGCGCAGCGCTGTATGTCAGTGGAGGATATGCTGAGTGCAGCACCATGGATCTTCGAAATCAGCCAACAGGAAGCTATAAGAAAATCTTTCAGGAAGCAGGCCGGAATCTTTCCATACGAAAACTGAGAAGATACGATGCAGATGAGATACGGAAACTGAATGATCATAAGGCGTTGCAGTCAGAGCGGGAATGTGTGGTCTGCAGAAGAAGAGATCTCCTGGGAGAGGGAGAGAAATGCAGGATCTGTGCAGGCATAGAAAGTTTTTCCGGAAGCATACTCCATGAACCCTTCTTTGTCATAGCAAACAATCCACTGAACGGAAAAATTCATGATGGACTGCCCCTTCCAGGAAATAAGATCATCAGAGCAGCATCAAAGGAAGAACTGATCGACCAGATGAAACATGACCAAAACTATGTGAGAAGCTATGCAAAGAACAGTCAGTACATCGGACATGGTTTAGCGACAAAGCTTTGGGTAGGCGACTATATGGGAGCCAAAACCTTTGAAGAAATGGGAGAGAGTGCCCAGGGAATCAATCGGATTGCTGTGATGCGAGGAGATATAGATAATCTGGGTAAAGCGTTCGTGGCCGGATTTGAACATGAAAAATATGGAGACCGCTATGTGACGCTTTCAAGAACCGCAACATTCTCCAGAAGCCTTTCCCTGTTTATGAAGCATCACATCAATCAGATTCTATCGGAAGGGACATACTATCTGGATCCAGGGAAAAACCCTGGAAGAAGAAAAGTCTCCATTGTCTATTCAGGCGGGGATGACACATTCGTGGTGGGATCCTGGGATGAAGTCATTGGCTTTTCTGTTGACCTGTATCATCTTCTGAAGAAATACACCCAGGGTACGCTCACTTATTCAGCGGGCATCGGTATCTTTGCCTCCAAGTATCCAGTTATTGCCATGGCCAGAGAAACAGCGGCTCTGGAGAGCACTGCGAAGAGCCTGGATGGGAAGAACGCGGTGAGTCTTTTCTCAGAAGCCTATACGTGGTCCTGGGAAATTTTCATCGAAAAGGTTCTGATGGAGAAACTGAAAGCCATTCAACTCTATTTTGATGTGTCCAGACAGCATGGAATGAGCTTCTTATATCATCTGCTGGCGCTGATCCGACAAAGAGAAGAAAAAATCAATCTGGCAAGATATGCGTATCTTCTTGCTCGCATGGAGCCGCCTAAAGATGCGGAGGAAACTGTGAAAAACGGGTATCGGAATTTTTCTAGAAAGATGTATGACTGGATGAAGAACAAGGAGGACTGCAGACAGCTGGAAATGGCCATGCAGATTTACGCTTATCTAAACCGAAATCAGGAGGAGGATTCAAATGAGTAAACTGAACGAACAGACCTATGTCAATGATGCGGAAGAGGTCATCAGATCTCTCATAACAGAAAATCGATGGGGAGGCACGGAGCTTAAGCTCTCCACATCGAAAATCAGAAACCTTTTGTCTCTGATTTCGGCCATCTACAATGATGTCCGGCAGGATTTCAGCGAAACGTTATCGGAAGAGATTCAGAGCAGAATACGTTATCTTAAAGTGCGTTTTGTATATGAATCCGGACGTGAACAGGATGTGAAGGAATTTGTGAAGAAGGCGAAGATACTGGAATATCTGGATGAAATAGAAGACTCAAGAAAGCGCTTTCTAGCTTTCGCGAAGTATATGGAAGCGCTGGTAGCCTATCACAAATATCATGGTGGAAGAGATTAAGGGGAGGAATAAAGATGTATTCAAAATTGGAAATCACAGGAACAGTGGTTCTCGCCACAGGACTTCATATTGGAGGTTCTGACCAGTTCTCTGCCATCGGCGCAGTTGATAAGCCGGTCATGCGGGATGTGCTGACGAATCTGCCCATGATTCCAGGGAGCAGCCTAAAGGGGAAGATGCGTTCTCTTCTGGCCAAAGCCTATAATGGGAATAAAATGGTGAAATTGCCTGATGATGATGAACCGGTACTTCTTCGCATTTTCGGATCGGCAAGAAAAGGTACAGTGAAGCGCAGCAGACTGATTTTCTCGGATCTTCAGCTGGCCAATCTCAAGGATCTTCAGAAGCAGGGTGTTGAGACGCCTACTGAAGTGAAGTTTGAGAACAGCATCAACAGATTCACAGCGGTGGCTAATCCTAGACAGATTGAAAGAGCGGTCAGGGGATCTGAATTCGAACTTGAACTCATTTATGATGTGGAAAATCCGGATGAAGTGGAGGAGGATTTCAAAGTGATTCAGGAAGGGCTTCGACTGCTTCAGTATGATTATCTGGGTGGACATGGGTCCAGAGGATACGGTCGCGTGCAGTTCAGAGATCTTGATGTGAATGTGGTTGTAGGAAACATGGAGAATCAGAAGGTTCTACAGCTGAAGTCCATGCTGAAGGATGTGTAGTCATGGGATGCGAAGTGTATAAAATGCATTTCAGAACTGCGGTCCATTTCGGTAGTGGAATCCTTGCGGATTCACATATGACCTTTAAAGCGGATACGCTGTTTTCAGCTCTTTGCATGGAAGCACTTTATTTTGGGGGTGTGCAGATGCTTGAAGACTGGGTGGAGCTTGCAAGAGAGGGTAGAGTGCGCATTTCCGATGGATTCCCTTATTATGGAAGTCGGCTGTACCTTCCGAAGCCACTGAAACCATTTAATCAGATTGAAAACCAGAAGGAAATCGATAGTAAGGTGCTGAAAAAACTTCAATATATTCCTGCAGAAAAAATAAGAGCATTTTCCAGGGATGGAGCGGATCAGGAGCTCATTTCTGATGTTTCACTCTCTTTCGGCATTCATCACGTGGACCAGAAGGCTGCCATCAGGGGATTGGAAGAAACCATGCCCTACTCTGTAGGAGCATTCACTTTTCATCAGGATAGGGGATTATATGTGCTGGTGGCGTATAAAGATGATCAGGCACTGGAAATGTTTGAAATGCTTTTTGATGCGCTCTCTTTCAGAGGCATAGGTGGTAAGACGAATGCAGGTATGGGTAAGTTCTCCTTTACCAGGGATGAAGTGCCTGAATATATTTCGTCACATCTGGGTGCGGATCATCCGGGCATGAAAATGACGCTGTCCACATCCATGGCCAAGACAGAAGAGCTGGATGAGGTGCTGAAAGAAGCGTATTATCTCCTTGAGAAAAGAAGCGGCTTCGTTGCTTCTGAAAACTATAGTGATACCCAGATGAGAAAGAAGGATTCCTATTTCTTCAGAAGCGGTTCCTGCTTCAGTAAAGGGTACGAGGGAGATGTGTTTGATGTTTCTGAAGGTGGAACCCATCCGGTTTATCGGTATGGATATCCTCTTTTTCTGGAGGTGGAATAATGGATTTTCTTAAAAGATATCAGATTAAGCTTACAGCAAGATCTCCGGTGTTCATTGGCTCAGGCATGACCATGGGAAAGAAGGAATATGTCTATGATCGAACCAGGCATAAAGTGAAGATTCCTGATCTTCCAAGCATGTTTTCTGGGATTGAAAAACTGGGGCTGATGAAGCACTTTGAAGAATATATGCTTGAGTCTAGAGAGGACCTCTATAAATGGCTATCCAGAGTAGGAATCTTTCCAAATGTCTATAATCAATGGATACGCTATGAACTGGATGCAGGCGATGCGGTCATGGAAGAACGATCTAAGAAGGAGATTCATCTGTTTATAAAGGACCCTTTGGGTCTTCCCTATATCCCAGGAAGTTCGATGAAAGGTGCCATCAGATCTTCTCTTCTCACTAAAGATATTCTCCAGGACAATCGCAGGAAAGCCTCCATCATGGATAGCGTCAGGAGAGCAAGGGAGGGGAATAGAAAATGGTATCTCGTGAAGGAAGCGGGTATGATGGAAGCGGGTACCTTCATGAAGCTGAAACGGAATGAAAAGAAGCCCTTTGACCCGATTAATGATTACATGGCAGCTGTAAGAATCAGTGACAGTAAGCCGCTTCAGCTTGATGATCTGGTTCTATGTCAGAAAATCGATCTTAATCTCAGCGGAGAAACGAAGCCTATGCCTCTGATCAGAGAATGCCTAAAACCAGGGACTGTGGTTGAGTTTGATTTGACCATCGACACA
>RZYZ01000394.1 GCA_009930125.1 Clostridia bacterium
CTAGACACCATTGAAGACAAAAAGGAAATGCTGAAGAAGCATCACATCGCCCTCTGTGACACCATCGCTTCCTGCGATATCGAAGGTTCCAGTGACTCCAGCATCAGAAATGTGGTGGCCAACGACTTCTCCGAAATTCTGGAAAAAGGAGAGATCCTCGCCGTTTTCTGTAATGGAGGCACCTCCTTCAGGCTCTATGGAAAATACTGTGAACAGGCAACAGGAATCCCCGCAGAAAAGCTGCCTTCCACAAGCCCTGCCAACGCTTCCTGGTCCCTGGAGAAGCTCGTGGAAAAGTGGACCCTTGAACTGTCACCTTACATCTGATTTACGGATCATCAGGCATCTCTTTCCAGCAGTTTCTTATGAAGATGGTCGATGCCGAAAGCGCCCAGTGGCGCCGTAAGCATGATGGCAAGGACAGCCAGACTGAGGATTGTGTCTCCGGCTGCGACTCCCTGGGACAGAGGAATGGTTCCTATGGCAGCCTGCACCGTGGCTTTGGGCAGATAGGCTATGGCTGTGAATAGCCTCTCTTTTCTGCTCAGATTGGTCCTGATGAGACTGATGAAGACGCCAATCATTCTAAACAGGAGGGCGCATCCGATGAGAAGCACACTTTTCAAGCCAACTCCTGAAAGCGCTTCGATCTCCACTGCAGCACCGACCAACACGAACAGAAGAATTTCTGCACCCACCCAGATCTTGGAGAATTTGCCGATTATTCTTCTAGCCAGCATCTCATACCCTTTGAGGATGGTTCCACCCAGTGCCATAACCGCCAGAAGTCCGGAAAGAGGGAAATAGGGGGCAATGAAATCTTCAAAACTCATAAACAGGAAAGAGACACTCAATATGATCAGTACCTTGATGGTGTCTCTCACATGAATCTTTCTGAACACGCTGACCATAACCACCCCTGCAAGGATGCCCAGTGCCATGCCGGACAGAACCGAAACGGGAACGGAAAGAAAAACACCTGTATTCAGCTGATTTCCACCATACAATCCAAGAAAAGCGGTGAATAATACAATGACGTAAATGTCATCTACAGATGCCCCCGCAAGAACCATCTGTGGAATCCGTTTTTTTCTTCCATATCCGCTTTCCATCAGATGAATCATTCGCGGAACGACCACTGCAGGCGATACCGCACTGAGTACGCTGCCAAGAATCAGCGCTTCGATGTGGCTGATGCCAAGAAGAGGCGGTGCGATGAAGAATATGGCCAGAATTTCCAAGGTGGCGGGGACAAAGCTCATAAGCACAGCGGGTCTTCCAACTTTCCTGAGATCGCGAAGGTCCAGCGTCAGTCCTGCACGCAGAAGAATCACAATCAGGGCGATCTCTCGCAGGTCTTTGGAAATGTTCAGAATGTCCATGGAGATCAGGTCCAGTCCCTGTGGTCCAAGTAGAATTCCTGTGAAAATAAGTCCGATGAGCCCTGGAATTCTGAATCGGCTTAGAATTCCACTTAAGGTAAATCCGATGATCAGGATCAGTGATAAACTAAGCAGCATGTTCTCTCCTCCATAATAAAAATTATAATAATTCACCCGGATTATTCAAGTAATTAGCAAATGACATGATTTTTCATTTCTAAACTATTTTTTATGGGAACCTTACGGTTCAATAACCGATAAACCTTCAATC
>RZYZ01000093.1 GCA_009930125.1 Clostridia bacterium
TTCTTCTATGGCTTCGGTGAACCGGTCTATATACTCATCATGGTTCTATCCATTTTCATCGACTATTTCAACGGACTTTTCATAGAGAAATACAGACACCGGAAGCATCTTTCCAGAGTATTTCTCATACTATCCATCACAGCGAATCTGGGTCTTCTGGGATTCTTCAAGTACGCTGATTTCTTCATCGGAAACACCAATCTGTTCTTCGGAACGGACATGGCGCTTCTTTCCGTGGCGCTGCCCATCGGAATCTCCTTCTTCACCTTCCAGACCATGTCCTACAGTATTGATGTATACAGGGGAGAAGTCCGTGCCCAGAAGAATCTCATCACCTTCGGAACCTATGTCTCCATGTTTCCCCAGCTCATCGCAGGCCCCATAGTCATCTACAGGGATGTGGAGAAGCAGCTGGAGAAAAGAGAAACGGATCTTCCTCATCTGAAGGACGGCATACACAGATTCATACTGGGGCTGGGAAAGAAAGTGCTTCTCGCCAACAGCATCGGCGGACTGTGGGAACAGGTGAAGATGCTTCCTATTGAGGAGCTGACGGTGGCCACAGCCTGGATCGGTGCGGCGGCCTTTGCCCTTCAGATCTATTATGATTTCAGCGGATATTCGGATATGGCCATCGGTCTTGGTAAACTGATGGGATTTGATTTTCTTGAAAACTTCAACTATCCCTTTGTTTCCAGAAGCATCACTGAATTCTGGAGAAGGTGGCATATCAGCCTCTCCAAATGGTTCAGAAACTACCTCTACTTCCCCCTGGGCGGAAACCGCAGAGGGAAATGGGTCACACTGAGAAACATCGCAGTGGTTTGGATGCTCACGGGCTTCTGGCATGGAGCCTCCTGGAACTATCTGCTGTGGGGCGTATACTTTGCTGTGGTTCTGATTCTGGAGAAGACCTTTCTCGGAAAGATCCTTGAAAAGTCAGGAGGAATCCTTTCCAGAGTCTACACCCTTCCTGTGCTCCTCATAAGCTTTGCGGTCTTTGCGCTGGAGGATCTTTCTCATCTGTCAGGCTACCTGATGGTCATGCTGGGCAGGGGAGCCTTTGCGGATACCTTCTCTATGTATCTCGTAGATCGTTACACTCTGCTGTTTCTGTTGCTGGTCCTGTTTGCCACGCCATGGCCATACAGAACCTATCTTCAGTTCCTGGAAAGAAAAGGACATGCAGGAGATGTGGTATCCGCGATCGTCCTTTTTGCTCTGTTCACTCTGTCTGCTGCCTATATTGTGGATGGTGCCTACAATCCGTTTCTGTACTTCAGATTTTAGGAGGAAGCGAAAATGAAACACAAAAAAAAGAAAATGCTTCTGCTGCTGGTCCTGGGGATCCTTCTGATTCCCCTCGCAACCAACATCCTTTTTCCGTCCCGGAAATTTTCGGACCTGGAGAACAGAGTGCTGACCGGGGAAATCAGATGGGATGAGGACATGCTGGAGTCCGGTGTTCTGGCAGAGAGGGTGGAATCCTATGTACAGGATCAGTTTCCCCTGAGAGATGTTCTGATCAATCTGAAATCCGATGTGGAAGTGCTTCTGGGAAAAGAAGAGAACAACAGCGTCTATAAGGGACAGGACGGATATCTGTTCAGAAAGCCCGGTGTATACGAGGAGAAGACTCTGTCGGATAATCTGAAAGCCCTTGATATCCTGTCTCAGAAGCTGGAAGGGAGCCTTTCTCTGATTCTGGCACCACCCTCCTCCATGGTGCATACGGAGAAGCTGCCAGCATTCGTCAATGCGGATAAGGAAAATGCCTATTATGAGGAGATTCTGAAAAAAATATCAGAAAGTCAGGTGGTGCCTGTGCTTCAGAAACTGCTGGAAAAGAACCAGGAAGAAGTCTACTTCAGAACTGATCACCACTGGACACAGTATGGCGCCTATATCGCCTATGAAGAGCTTATGCACACTCTTTTACTGGAACCTGTGGACAACAGCTCCTTTGCTGTGTATAAAACCTCCGGTTTTCAGGGAACCCTATATTCCAGGTTCAGAGGAACCTTCATAGAAGGGGAAGACTTTGTTCTCTATGAATCCGAAGGGCCGAACTACCAGGTGGAGTTTGTCGCAGAAAACCGTCTGGAAGATGGGATTCTCTTCAGGGAGAATCTGGATACAAGAGACAAGTATAAAGTGTATCTGGATGGGAACGATCCACTGATCCGGATCCGAAACCCAGAGGCCAGGTATCAGGAGAAGGTACTGGTGCTGAAGGATTCCTACGCCAATGCCATGGCCCCCTATCTTGCGGAAAGCTTCCAGGAAGTACATTATATGGACCTGAGATACAATAATGCACCTCTATCAGACTATATCGAGAAGGAAGGTTTCACCAGAGTGGTCCTTCTATACGGTATGGACAGCATAGGAGAAGACCCGAATCTTAGAAAGCTCGGCTTCTAGACTCAGCGGGGAAGCCTTGCTCTGGGAAGGGGAAGCTGTCAAAATGGTTCTGAATCATGGTAGAATGATAATAAAATGCATTGTCATGCTATGTGAGGAGTGGAATCATGGACTCTATAATTCGACCGGTGAAAAAAAGTCTGACCTATGCCGCCTTTGTGCTGATCCTTCTCTTTCTTCTTTTTGCAGTGAATCAGACAGCACAGATCTATGATCTGACCTACAGTATCAATCCCTATTTCGGGTATTTCACGCTGGTGCTGCTCATTATTCTTCTTGGTCTAGTGCTCATCATCCCACTGGTGGGCATTCTGAGTCTTCGCAGAAAACCGGAGGTGCCCAAGTCCCTGGAGGACCCCCTTTATCCGGTCTATCTGGAAACTCTCAAGAAAAGACTGAGCGGGAATCCCTATCTGAAGGCCAGAGGGTTTGTGTTTAAAGAAGAGACGGAGCTCAGAGAAGAGGTGGACAGAGCCCTGAAAGTGCTCGATGTGGAGGCGGGAAGGCTTGTAAGAAATAGTGCTTCCTCCGTGTTTCTAACCACAGCCATCTCCCAGAACGGTGCTCTGGACAGTCTGTTTGTTTTCACAAGTCTTGGAAAGATGATCTGGGAAGTGGCGCATATCTATAATCAGAGACCAGCTCTTCGGGAAATCGTCTATCTGTACGGAAATGTCTTCGGAACGGTCCTCATGGCACGAAGCGTGGAAGATCTGGACCTCATGGATGACCAGCTGGAGCCGGTCATTGCATCCATTCTGGGAGGAAGCCTTGGCAGTCTCATTCCAGGGACTGTCCATGTGACGAACATCCTGATCAATTCCATCACGGAAGGATCTGTCAATGCACTGCTGTGCCTGAGAGTCGGTGCCATGGCGAAAAGATACAGTGGAAGTGTCGTGGAAGTGGACAGAAAGTTCATCAGAAGATCCGCCTCCATAGAGGCCATAGGTCTTCTTGGCGGAATCATCAAGGATAATACCGCCGTGGTGGTCCAGTCCTTTGGAAAAGCGGCGAAGGGAGCCACCAGAAAGATTTTCAGACGCAAGCCCGATCCGGATCAGGATGAATCATAGAAAGAAGAACAGATCGTTCACCATGGTGGAGGATCTTTTTTCATGGCGGAGAATGATGCGAAAAAGCTTGTACGCTTCTGTAAAATGAGATGTCAATGATTCTTTGAGCTGCTGTCCATGCGTACCATAAAAATTTCACAAATGGAAAGAGCTGCTAAGAGCAGCCAGGGACAAGGGCTGCATGAAGCAGCTCTTTTTTGTTACCACTCTGTGTTCAATTATTTTCTGCTGGTGCTAGAATGATTAAACAGCAAACGTACAGGCAGAAAAATAAGAAGGAGGCGTACACCATGAAAGCCGCAAATGGGTTTTGCAGGGTGATTGTGTTTACGCTTTTCCTGCTGCTTTCAGCTGCGTTTTTGGGTCATCATGAAGGCCCGATCCGTCTCTTTAGTGCAGGGCAGAATACGGTTATCGCAGAGGCTTCAGAAATTAAGATCACTACAGCGAATCTCAATATGAGAACAGGTCCGGGAACAGGATATGCAGTCATCACTGTGATCCCCAAAGGTTCACAAGTCACGGTGAACGGATATTCCGGGGACTGGGCCAAGGTCACCTACAGCGGTAAAAACGGATATGCCCATAGCAGTTATCTGAAAAACGAATCCAGCACTGTGCGATATACCACAGCGAATCTCAACATGAGAACAGGTCCAGGCACAAGCTATGCAGTGATTCTGGTCATCCCCAAAGGAGCAGAGATCACGGTTACCGATACAAGCAGCACATGGTACAAGGTGAGCTATGGCGGGAAGAGCGGCTATGCCAGTTCCAGTTATCTCACTGCCACAGCACCGTCATCTTCTGAGCTTCCTGTGCGATATACCACGGAGGATCTGAATCTGAGAACAGGACCCGGAACGTCCTATTCCATCATTCTCACCATGCCGAAGGGGTCAAAGGTTTATGTTCTGGATTCGAAATATGCCTGGCCCAAAGTGAGATACGGAGCCCGGGAAGGTTATGCCGGCCCATCCTATCTGTCCGCTACACCACCGGGAACATCAGCTACAGTGGCACCTGCGGTGGCCATTCGCAAGGGCAATGTGAGCTCTTCTACGAAAAGAATCGCGCTGACCTTCGACGATTACGGAAGCGCAGCACAGATTCGTTCGATACTTTCATCCCTGAAAAGCTATGGAGCAAAAGCGACCTTCTTTCCCAATGGGGATTTTGTGAAGAACAATCCTTCGCTCATCAGAGAAATCACAGCTGGAGGGCATTCCGTGGAAAGTCATAACTATGCGCACAAAGATCTGACCACCCTCAGTGATGCCCAGGTAAGAGAGCAGATTCGTCTGGCGAAAAATGCCATCTATAGTGTGACAGGGAAATATCCGTCGATGGTGAGACCCCCCTACGGCGCCTATGATACGAGAACAAGAACCATCGCCGGTGAAGAGGGCGTGAGATATTTTGTTCTGTGGTCCGCGGATACCAGTGACTGGGCCACGGTGCGTGACGGCGTCACCATCACAACGGACTATGTCATCAATACGGCCGTGAATAATGCGTCGCAGAACGGGATCATCCTGATGCACATGCATTCCGACAAGACGGTTTCGGGTCTTCCCACCATATTAAAGCGCTTAAGAGATGCGGGATACCAGTTTGTCACGGTGAATGAGATGGTCAATTAAAGGTCAGGGTACGTTTGTAGGCTACTTCGGGTGAAGAAGCATCAGAGAAAAACAGGTACCGGAAGAGATGTGATTCAGCACATCCTCTCCTGGTACCTGTTTTTCTGATTTCAGCTAGTTGAATACAGCAAAGTCCACATCCAGCAGGGGATAGGTTCTGCTCTTGTCGTCAAAGTGCCACCATTCGCTGGGAAGACCCGTGAAGCCCGACTCCTCCATGATTCGGGCCAGATACAGCATGTTTTCTCTCGCCTTTTCACTGCTGCCCTGATAATTTCTGGAAGCCTTTTCGGAGAAATCATCGTAGTCTGTAGGCATTTCCAGTGTATTGCCCTGGAAATCCTCCAGGGTGATGTCTACGGAAGCGCCTCTGTTGTGGATGGAGCCTTTGGCCGGGTCTGCCACGTATCTCGGGTCTGGGACCAGATTCCAGAAAATCTCCTGGACCGATCGGGGTCTGTATCCGTCCCAGATCCGGATCCGGTAGCCGTCTTTTTCAAAGCGTTCATTGGCGCTTTTCAGCTTAAGGGCCGTCTCCAGGTTGAGTAGAGCTGGTGCGTCTACCGGATAGACTCTCTGACCGGTGAAGTTGTCGTCTGTGGCGTACTTCAGGTCCACGGAAAGAGAAGCATCGATGTCCAGTACCCTCACAAGACCGTTGTAGACGAAGAGTTCCCTCTGTTCTCTTTCGCTTCTGAGCGCTTCGGAAAGTTTCAGGTTCTCCTCTTTCAGGGTAAGGCTTCGCTTCTCCTTCTCCGTAAGTGCTTCACGTAGCTCGCTGACCGTATTCTCCAGCTTTTTCTTTTCCGCACTCAGTTTTTCGTTCTCTGAGGTGAGCACCTCCAGCTTCCCACCAAGCTCTTCATAAGAGGCCTGGAGATAGTCCAGCTTTTTCTCCGCAGAGGAGTATGACCTGTTTTCCTTCAGGATCACTGCAGCTGCGGCAATAAGAAGAATCAGCAGAAAGGCAGCGATGATATAGGGAACTCTGCTGGTTTTGCTTGTACTTCTCAACTAAAATCATCTCCTTCACGATTCTCTATAAAGTATAACCCGACTCTGTAGTGTTATATCAGGATGGACTATCCAATAAATATATTATTTTTTTCTGAACACTATTGCTATAGGATACTGTTATTTGGTATAATTTCTAATTGTTGCAATATATTTTGCTTGAAAGGTGAAAACACCTGTACATTTCCAGATGTTCTATTAACATTTAAAGATATCTATAGTATAATAGTAACTGACAGAGTGATTTGATTAAACATATAGTAGCAAATAGAAACTATAAAAAGGAGACAAAACGATGAAGAACAAGAACGAAAAGACAAAAATATTATTCACCATGCCAGTGGAACTGAAGGAAGAGCTTTCCAAGGAAGCGGAAGCGGATTTCAGATCACTGAACAACTACATTCTTTGGGTACTGCTGAACAGAAACGAAAAGAAGTAGGCTGCAAATAGACAAGAACGGATTGAGTGAAGAAATTCCTCGATCCTTTTTTTGTTTGCAGCGAAGGGAGAGTTTCCTGAATCCCAAAAATCTCCTGATTTTTACCTTAATATTAGGACTGGTTTAAGTTTATGGCTTATACTTAAGGGAGTGAAAGTGTCTGGAGGCTGTAAAACATATGAAAATCGACTGGAATTCTAAATATAACACCATCGCCGCATATTCATTTATCGTTCTGTCCTCGGTGATCCTCTTCTTCATCATCCTGTCGGGACTGAACGGGTTCACCAGAGCGGTGGGAAGCTATATATCTGTACTTTATCCCTTCCTGTATGGATTTGTCATCGCATACATTCTCAACTTCTTCATGACCTTTGTGGAGAAGCAGATGAACAGGACAGCCATGAAGGATAAAAAATATGACAGGCTGAGAAAAGTCGTGGCGTTGACCTTCTCCTATATCATCGCCATAGCATTCATCGGGCTGTTCTTTGCAGTAATTCTGCCTCAGCTCATTTTAAGCATCACAGGTCTTGTGATGGAGCTGCCCAGATACATAGGGGACATCAGTGAGTACATCAATGAGTTCACGGAAATCTATACCTTTGATCCCAGAGTGGTGGACTTCATCAATACGAGATGGAATGAGCTGGGGGAATCCATCAATAATCTGGCCGTGGGACTGCTGCCGGCAACCATAGGCTTCATCAGGAATACGGCTACGTCCATCTGGAATGTGTTCCTGGGAATCATCATTTCACTGTATATGCTTTCAGACAAGAAGAAATTCATTTCCACAGGGAAGAAGATGATCTATGGTCTCTTGAAACCTCCAGCAGCCAGAAGATTTCTGGAGCTTCTGGGCAGAACCCAGAAAATCTTCAGCCAGTTTCTGGTGGGAAAGGTTCTGGATTCCATCATCGTGGGTATCATCGCATTTCTAGGACTCAGTCTCTTTAAGATGCCTTATGTTCCGCTGATCAGTTTCATCATCACTGTGACGAACATCATTCCCTTCTTCGGACCGTTTATCGGAGCGATTCCGTCCGTGATCATCATATTCTTCGTATCACCCATCAAAGCGGTATGGTTCCTTGTGTTCATCCTGCTCCTTCAGCAGCTGGATGGGAATGTCATCGGACCGAAGATCCTTGGAGAATCCATGGGAATCTCCTCCTTCTGGATTCTGTTTGCCATTCTTGTGGCGGGCAAGATCATGGGGGTCACCGGACTGATTGTGGGCGTGCCTCTCTTTGTCCTTATCTACTCGGTGATCAAGGAGATCATCGAATCCAGGCTGAAACAGAAAGGGCTACCGGAAGAGACGAAAGCCTATGAGAAGGAAGGGTATGTGGAGCCTCTGGAAACACCGCAGGAAAACGGATAGATAGAAATAAGATCACTTCGGCAAACAGCTGAAGTGATCTTTTCCTATTATGACCGAATC
>RZYZ01000004.1 GCA_009930125.1 Clostridia bacterium
GAGGAAAAGGAAACGGCAGCGTGAAGATCAGAACGGACAACATGGGGGAGAAGGAAATCACCTTCACTGTGACAGAGGAAAATCTCACCAGGCTGTAGCGGAAATAGCTGGCAAGCAGATACATCACAGAAAAGATCCCGGAAATGAAGTTTTCCGGGATCTTTTCTGTAGAGCCTTTCATATTACAGGAGCAGATAAGGATTAAGATAAAGATTGAAAAAAGAAGCCATAGACGGGCTATGGCTTCTGAAGTATCGATTCACGCGATGACCATCATTCTTTCTCTACATACAGAAGATGTGGAGAATATGGAGCCCTCGGGCTTCATGGAAACAGCAGGAAAAAGTGCAGGAAAGTCTCCTTACGCTTATAGACAGAACCGTGTGATGGCTTTGGCGACACCAGCCTCATTGTTGGTTTCCGTAATGAAATCAGCAGCTTCCTTCACTTCATCGGATGCGTTGCCCATGGCGACGCCAAGACCGGCAAAGCGGATCATGGAAAGGTCGTTTTCCGCATCTCCGATGGCCATGACCTCTTCCTGGGTGATGCAGAGCTTTTTCATGAGGGCTTCGATGCCTTTCTCTTTTCCCACATCTTTGCGGAAGATCTCCAGATTGTCCACGGAGGAGGAAGCGACGCCCAGTCTGGGATGATCTCTGAATTCTTCTCTCAGCTTTCTCAGATCTTCGTGTCTTCCTCTGGAGAAGACGATGGCCTTCAGAAACTGATCTTTTCTGTCCAAAAATTCGTTTTCCAGATCTTCCGTCACCACGATATCGATTTTCATATCCGCCGGCAGCTTTTCGTTGGCTGCAAGATACCCGTTTCCATCTCCCAGGTCTCCTTTGCATACAAGGGCATTCCAGGTGTTGTAGTGAGCGAAGAAGCTGTATTTCTCGATTTTCTCTTTCATGAACAGGGTATCCTCATAAGAGAGTCTCTGATGATTGAGAATTTCGCTCTGGTACTTCACGAAAGCTCCGTTGGAAGCGATGGTGATGGTATCGGTGCCCAGCATTCCTCCATAGAGGTGTCCGTAATGATACATTCTGCCGGTGGTGATGGCCACATGGATTCCTTTGCGCCTTGCCTCCTGTATGGCTTTTTTGTTCTCTTCGGGAATGATTTTCTGATCGTTGTAGAGGGTTCCATCCACATCGATGCAGATCAGCTTGTATGTTTTTTTCATGAATCTCTCTCCTGTTTCCTTTTCTTCTAGTATACAGCATCATCATCTAGAGATAGACTACTAACTGAATATACAAAAGATTGTTATAACTGTCGCAATAAATAGTAACAGAAATAACGATATTGATAATATGGGACCGTATTTTACAGAATGTTCCTTATAAATAAAGAAATTTTCTGATTTTGATTGATAATGTAATCCGTTACAGTTTATAATTTAATTGTAATCCTTAAATTCTGAATTTTCAAAATGAATTTGAAGGACATTCAAGCATTAGACAAATGAAGGAGGTTTACATGAACATCACAGACGTAAGAATCAGAAAAATTGCAACAGACGGGAAAATGAAAGCGATTGTTTCTGTCACCTTTGATAATGAATTCGTAGTTCATGACATCAAAGTGATCGAAGGACAGAATGGTTTATTCATTGCCATGCCGTCAAGGAAAACTCCGGATGGAGAGTTTAAGGATATTGCACATCCGATCAACACCCAGACAAGAGAGAATCTGCAGAACTCTATTTTATCAGAGTATGAAAAGGTCAGACTGGAAGAAGAAGAGTCCATTGTCCACGAACCTATAGCAGTAGATTAAGATGAGAAAAAATAACCCTCGTTGGCGTGGGTTATTTTTTCGTTTCGATTAATAGATTCTAAAGGAACGGGTGCAAATACCGCTCTTTTGTCAGTGAATCCGGCCGATTTGAATTTTAAGTGTATTTTACTCGGTGGAAAACGCAATAACCGCTGCAATCGGTTGAAATAAAGAGGAACCTAAACTATAATTAAATAGAAAATCAAAGGCTTTTGACGCAGGCGTGTCGAAAGCTCATTGTCATGTCGGTGAATATTAATTGAGGTGAAATATGGGTAAATATGCATTAATCCTCGCTGCAGGCGAAGGGAAGCGGATGAAATCCGCCACGTCCAAGGTCCTTCACAAGGTCTGCGGCAAGGAAATGGTCAATCATGTGATTGACATCATGAGGAAAGCTGGTTTTGACGATGTCAATGTCATTGTAGGGAAAGGTAAAGACCAGGTGATGGCAAAGACAGCAGACAGAGAAGTGAGCTTCTCCGTTCAGGAAGAACAGCTGGGGACAGGACATGCGGTATTATGCGCCAAGGATTTCCTGGCAGGGAAAGAGGGAACCGTGGCGATCTTTACAGGGGATGCTCCGCTGATCCGTGAGGAAACCGTGAAGGTGATGCTGAAAAGTCACGAAGAAGGGGCCTACAGCGCCACGCTTCTGACCTCCATCATCGAAGATCCGTCAGGCTATGGCCGCGTGAAGAGAGACGGAAATGATGTGGAGAAGATCATCGAGCACAAGGACTGCACCAGCGAAGAGCTTCTTCTTCAGGAAATCAATGCAGGAATGTACCTGTTTGATGTGAAAGAGCTTCTTCAGGCGCTGAGTCTTCTGAAGAACGACAATGCCCAGGGAGAGTATTATCTGACAGATGTCATTGAAATCATGAGGGAGAGAAACCTCAAGATCGGTGCCAGCGTCACGGAGTTTGATGAGACCCGAGGCGTCAATTCCAGAGCGCAGCTTGCAGAAGCGGAAGCGATTCTCAGAAAGAGAATCAATCTTCGTCACATGGAAAACGGCGTTACGCTCATCGACCCCAATACCACCTACATCGGAGCGGATGTGGAAATCGGAAATGACACCATCATCTATCCGAACAATGTCATTGAAGGCAATACGGTCATTGGAAGCGGAGTCACCTTATATCAGAACTCAAGGATCGTGGACTCCGTGATTCATGACGAAGTCAGCATAACCTCCTCCGTGATTCTCTCCTCCCAGATCGGAAGAAAGACCACCGTAGGTCCTTTCGCCTATATCAGACCGGAATCGGTCATCGGCGAGGAAGTGAAGGTCGGAGACTTTGTGGAAATCAAGAAATCCTCCATCGGCAATGGAACGAAAATCTCGCATCTCACCTACATAGGTGATGCGGAGGTAGGGTCCAAAGTCAATTTCGGTTGTGGTACCGTAGTGGTCAACTACGACGGGAAAAACAAGTTCAAGACCGTCATTGAAGACAATGCATTCATCGGATGCAACACGAATCTGGTGGCACCGGTGACTGTTCATAAGGGCGCTTTCACAGCGGCAGGTTCCACCATAACAGATGATGTGCCGGATGAAGGTCTGGGCATAGCACGTGCGAAACAGGTCAACAAAGAAGGCTGGGTCAAGAAAAGAAAAGAAAGCGGTAAATATTAGGAGGATAATGTAATGATTAAGCAGTACAACAATTTCAAGGTTTTTGCGGGCAACTCGCATCCTGAACTTGCAAAACAGATTGCCGACATCCTGGGCGTTAAACTTGGCGACAATAAAGTGGGCACATTCTCAGACGGAGAAATATTCGTGGAAACCAACGAAACGGTAAGAGGATGCGACGTATTCATCGTCCAGTCCACCAACAATCCTGTCAATGACAACCTGATGGAGCTGCTCATCATGATCGATGCGTTCAAGAGAGCTTCAGCCGGCAGAATCAATGCGGTCATTCCCTACTACGGGTATGCGAGACAGGATCGTAAAGTGAAGTCTAGAGATCCCATCACCGCGAAACTGGTGGCGGATCTTCTGACCAAGGCGGGTGCAGACAGAGTGCTGACCATGGATCTTCATGCAGCGCAGATTCAGGGGTATTTCAACATTCCACTGGACCACCTTCTGGGTATGCCGATCATTGCAGACTACTTCATCAAAAAGGGATTCATGGAGAATTCCGATGTGGTTGTGGTTTCTCCTGATCTTGGTTCCGTTACAAGAACAAGAAAGCTTGCGGAAAGACTCCATGCGCCCATGGCCATCATCGACAAGAGAAGACCCAAGGCCAATGTTTCTGAGATCATGAACATCATCGGGGACATCAAGGGCAAGACCTGTATCCTCATCGACGATATGATCGACACCGCGGGCACCATCTCCAATGCAGCCAATGCGCTGATGGATCTTGGCGCAGTGGAAGTCTATGCGGCCTGTACCCATGGCGTGCTGTCAGGACCAGCCATTGACAGAATCAATCACAGTGCCATCAAGGAACTGGTCATGCTGGATACCATCGCACAGCCCAAGAGAGACGACATGCATAAATTCACATCCCTGTCTGTGGCACCGCTCTTTGCGGAGGCCATCAGAAGAATCACAGAGGATGTTCCTCTATCCAAGCTTTTTGACTAGAATACACATAGAATAGAAGAAGGTCTGCCGGATTTCACAATGAAGCCCGGCAGACCTTCTTTTTCTGATCTACTACATGCAGGAAAAGATAAGAGATTCGCTGTTTTTGAAGGGGATCAGTTTCGCCTGGCTCTTCTTCCTGCCAGTGAGGATAGGATGAAAAAGAGAAGTCCGAATCCGAAGACGATGATCATGAAGGTGAAAACGGACTGCGCCTGTGCCTCCTGAAGGGTTCCGATGGACGCGATTCTGTTGTTGGCGGTGACATACCAGTAGGTGGGGGTCACTCTGGCCATGGACAGAACGCCGCTGCCCAGAAGTTCCTGTGGAACGAAAACACCGCTGATGAAGGATGGTCCTAAAGATACCACATTGCTCACTGCGGAGATGGCATTTCTGCTTTTCAGAAGGGTTCCGATGAGAAAGCTCATGCCCATGGCAGTGAAAGCGAATACCACAGAATTTCCCATGTGCAGAAGCGTACGCAGATCCAGGGTGCTTTGTGCATTCACGATGAAATAGGCTCCATTTAAAACCACCCAGGTGAGAAGGGTGAAGACGCCAAGGGCCAGATACTTCTGCAGACTGATGCTTTCTCTCTTCAGTGGGGATACCTCGGTTCGCTCATAGAGATCCTTGTCTTTCCAGACCAGCATGATCAGGCTGGTGCCCAGGACCAGAATAGAGACCAGAGAATAGGACATGTAGTTGAAATAGAATTTCGCATATCCGTCTTCTTTCTGCTGGTTCTGACTCTTCACCTCTACCGGCGTTCTCTCGCTGAGGGCGGAGACGGTCTCTTCCACCAGGGCTTCTTCGGTGAGGGTCTCATCTGCTGCAAGATACAGCGCTGCTGTCTGGAAGAAGCTGTTCACGGCCAGATCCGTGTAGGTGTTTCCCGCGCTGCCGAGGATGGTCTCGATTTCGAGCATCACATCCTCCTGGCCCATGAATTTCTCCGTGAAGCCCTCGGGAATACGGATCACATAGGTGACGACGCGGAAATAGAGCGCATCGCTGATGGTGGCCTCTTCGTCTTTCAGTTCTTTGATCTCGGCGGTTTCACGCAGGTTTTCGATGAATCCGCGCACAAGAGGGGTATCTTCCTCGGCGAATACGGCCACAGGGGTCTTCACGGTTTCAAAGGAAGTGTATTCTTCCTCCTGCTGGCTTCCCTGAGAGGCGAACAGGAGAGAGAGTCCGAGAAAGATGCCGAGATAAATGAGAATGCTGGGATAATTTCTTTTCAGAACCTTCATGCTCACCTTAAATACTTGCATATTTTCGCCTCCTTAAGACCATGTAGGTGCCGAGACTGAACACGATGGTCATGACTAGAAGGATGAGGATATTCATGACGTATCGGCCCAGATCTTCAAAGTAATACAGGGAGTAGAAGGAGTCCGTGATGAGATTGACGGGGTTTATATAGGCAAGAATCGGTGCCTTGTCATAGACGATGTATTTCATCTGGGCATACATCATGCCTGCCAGAAAGGACCCTGTCATGCTCACGGTGATGATGATGGCCACTTTGAGGTTTTCTCCCTTTTTCACCAGGGAGCTTACAAATGCACCGAAGGAGATGCCCGTCATGGTGCCTACAAAGGTGGTGAGCACCAGGAGAAGCACGCGGTTTCCGAATTCGATGCCGAGAACGAATCTCAGAAACAGCAGAAGGATACTCATATTGAACATGAGGACCACATAGGAGGCGGCGGAGCTTGCAAGGAAGGCCTTCAGCTTATGAACAGGAGCCACGTTGATTCTGGCGGCTCTGTCGGATATGTTGGCCTGGATGTCCGTCACTTCGTCCGCGCCGAAAAAGGCCCCATACATGCAGGCCATGGCGATGAGGGAATAGAAGTAGTTCAGGACCTGGCTGGGCGGTGCTGTCGTCTTCTCCTTTTCCCGTGTGAAGTCTCTTTCCTCTTCCATGGCGGAAAAGACTGCCTCAAGAGCGGCGGGGTCATGCGCAGTGACATCTTCCACGACAGCAAACCTCTGGTTGACATTGTCCAGAAACAGTCTCAGAATATTCTGGGAAAAGCCCGATGATTTCACATGAAGACCGATGGGGTTTTCAGCGGTGATATAGCCTTGGATCTTCCCTTCGTCCAGAAGCGCCTTGGCCTCGTCAAGAGGGACCTCGCTGAGTGTGAGAAGGGGGTCTTCCCCCTCTGAAACTTCCTTCAGCACATCTTTGAGGAACGGGTGATTCTCATAGGAATCATCCGTCACCACTGCTGCGGGAATGGGATCAAAGCCTTCGCTGGAATCCAGATTCTGGAATGCCAGATTGAAGAAGATGGAGAGAATGATGGGAAAGGCCAGGGTCCAGAATATCATCTCCTTTGTTCTAAGGAGTTTCTTCAGACGGTATTTGAATAGATGTCCAAACATTTCATTTCACCTCAGTCCCGAAGCTCTTTGCCGGTGATTTCCAGAAACACGTCGTTCAAGGTAGGCATTTCTGAGTAGATGTTGGTGTAACGGATGTCCTGCTCTTTGAGAAAGGCCAGAGTCTTCTCCAGAATGCCGTCTTCCTCTTCGGATTTCAGATGGACGGTATGTCCGCTCTGCTCGACGCTGTGCACACCAGGGAGTTTTTTCAGAAGTTCAATCTGCACGGCAGTGATCTCTTCCGCTTCAAAGGAGACTTTCTTTCCAAGATGAATCATGGACTTCAGCTCCTCCTTGGTTCCTGTGGCAATGGCTTTCCCTTTGTCGATGATCATGATTCTGGAGCAGATGGTTTCCACTTCTTCCATGTAGTGAGAAGTGTAGACGATGGTGGAGCCCTTTCTGTTGAGCTCCAGAATGCCTTCCAGGATTCTGTTTCTGCTTTGCGGATCCACAGCCACGGTGGGTTCATCCAGGAAAATCAGTTTCGGTTTGTGAGCGATGCCGCAGGCGATATTCAGTCTGCGAAGCAGTCCCCCCGAGAGCTTCTTCGGGACGAACTTCCTGAATTCATCCAGGCCAGTGAAGGAGATGGCCTCATTCACCAGATTCTTTCGCTGTTTCCTGTCCGGGATATAGAGTCCGCAGAAATAGTCGATGTTCTCTTCCACGGTGAGCTCGGGAAACACTGCCACATTCTGCATGACCACGCCGATGTCCTTTTTCAGATCGTAGGATTCCGGCGTCATTTCCTCTCCGAAGATGCGGATGTTTCCCGCATCATAATGAAGCAGCGAAAGCATACAGTTGATGGCGGTGGTCTTCCCGGAACCGTTGGGTCCCAGAAGGCCAAAGACTTCTCCTTCTTCTATTGCGAGATTGAGGTTGTCCAGGGCAAGGAGCTTTCCGTAACTTTTCTTCAGATTTTCCATTTCGATGATCATATTGATTTTCTCCTTCCTGCTGTTAGGTTTTTCACGTATATTATAGACTAAATAATCTGAATATGGGTTAAAATCAGATTATTTCATAGAAGATGTCCAGAAGTGGATACATGATTATAGTATGCATACTGATTAAAAATGCCAGTGCTGAGAGGAGAGTGAACTTGATTTTTCAAATTTTAACAGATTATAATAAGTACAATCTATTAATAATTTCCCCGTTGCATGAATTAATTGTGAAGTATATGATTTTAGTCTGAAAATCATATATCATGAAAGTAAGTAATGTTCATGAATCATCATGAGCAGGATAACCAAGAAAAAGAAAGGGGATAAAAAAATGGAAGGTAAAATCGGAAAAATTCTGATTGTCGATGACGATGAGAACATAAGTGAAGTGCTGAAGATGTATCTGCAGAGCTCAGGCTATGACATCAAGGTGGCGGGTGACGGTAAGGTGGCACAGGAAGTGTTTGTGGACTATAAGCCGGACCTTGTGCTTCTGGACATCATGCTGCCCTATATCGATGGGGTGGATGTGCTGAAGTGGATCAGAAAAGACTATGAAACGCCGGTCATCATGCTCACAGCCAAAGGCGACACCTTTGACAAGGTGCTGGGACTGGAACTGGGCGCGGATGACTATATGGTGAAACCTTTTGAACCGAAGGAAGTGGTGGCCCGTGTCAAGGCCGTCATGAGAAGATTCAATACCGACGGCGGCGGCAAGGAAGTACTGAACTTCCCTGAGCTGAACGTGGATGTGAATTCCTACAATGTGGTCTACAAGGGTCAGGATGTGAAGATGCCACCGAAGGAGTTCGAACTTCTTTATCATCTGGCGTCCAACAAGAACAGAGTGTTCACAAGAGAACAGCTGCTCTGCGAGGTCTGGGGCTATGACTATCCTGGCGACTCCAGAACCGTGGATGTGCACATCAAGAGACTCAGAGAAAAGCTTCATGGCGGTCCCAACTGGCAGCTGGAAACTGTGTGGGGCGTAGGATACAAGTTTGAAGTCAAATAAGAAGGGGTTAGGACAATGAAAAACAGTTCTCTAGTTACAAAACTGGTAGCCACCTTCGCACTGGTGGTCACCATTGGTTATGTATTGATAGCTGTTGTTCTTTCCATGTGGTTCCAAAGTTATTTTCTGGAAAAAAACAGAGAGGATCTGGAGGAGACAGCAGCGCTGGCCTCCCCCAGTGTTCCGTTGTATCTGAATAAGGAAATTGATGATACGGAGCTGCTTCGTAACCTGTCTCTGATCAAAGGGGTTGAAAAAGGAGATATTCTCCTGGTGGATGCCTCGGGATATATTTTCTTTGTGACCAACGAGGCTTATGACAGCCTTGTTTTCACGAGGTTCAACTTTCCAGACAGAGACCGGCTGGTAGAGGGCAATTCCATTGAAATCAATGGGGAAATAAATCCCATAACCAATGAGGAGATGTCATTATTCATAAAACCTGTGCGATCGGGCATGAGCTATCAGGGCGCCATTGTCGTCTATACGCCGCTGGAGACCATCCGGGAACCGCTGAATGACATCTATGTGAGAATATGGACCATCACTGCCACGGCGGTGCTCCTTTCTGTGATTCTCATCTACTACATCGCACAGAGGATGCTGTTTAAGCCATTGGCGGAGCTGAATACCATTGCCAGGAAAATCTCCAAAGGTGAAGTCGCCCAGAGAGTGCTGGTCACATCCTCCGATGAAATCGGCCAGCTTTCCGAATCCTTCAACAGCATGGCGGAATCCCTGGAGCAGACGGACAAGAACAGGCGAGACTTCCTGTCCAACATCTCCCATGAGCTGAGATCCCCCATCACCTCCATGAGAGGATTCATTGCGGGCATTCTGGATGGGATCATTCCAATGGATAAGGAGAAATATTATCTGAAGATCGTCTATGATGAAATACAGAGACTCACAAGACTGGTCAACGATCTTCTGGATCTCTCCGCCATGGAATCGGGAAAGTTCTCTTTCAAGCTCACGGAGCTTGACATCAATGAGATCGTGAAAGTCTGCATCAGAAGATTCGAGACGAAGATCGACGATAAGGGTCTGAAGGTGAATGTGACCCTGGAAGGGGACCATCTTTATGCGGCAGGAGATCGTGACAGACTGATTCAGGTCATCACGAATCTGGTGGACAATTCCATCAAGCATTGCCCGGACAACGGGAACATCAGAATACAGACCAAGAGCAAAGGAAAGAAAGTCCATGTCAGTGTCTATAATGATGGTACACCGATTCCCGAGGGGGACATCAAGTACATCTGGGACAGATTCTACAAGGGCGATAAATCGAGAACCAACAAAGTATCCACAGGCCTGGGGCTGCCGATCGTCAGAAACATCATCACGCAGTTCGGTGAAGATATCTGGGTGGAAAACAAAGGCCAGGGTGTCCTGTTCACCTTCACGCTGAGCATGACCTAGGAGTGTAATATGGAAGAGAATAAGAATCGTGACAAGGAAAATAGTGTAGAACAGGATGTTCTGAAAGAGCAGACAAGAACAGGAGAAATCAAATACAGGCAGGACCAGAGATCAAGAATCAGAGGCGGAGTCCTCCAGTTCATATCCTTATCGGTCCTGGTGGTACTGATTTCCTTTCTGACGGCCACTTTCGTGGCGAGAAGAATCCATTCGGATGCCTTCGTCATAGACGACAACAGCGATTTCGCCAGGGTGCTCAGAAAGTCTCTGGATAATTTCGAAAGCTCCTTCTATGACAGAACGAAGATCAGAGAGGTCTATGCGGATCTCTCCACGTCTCTTGTAGGCGTCACAAACAACCCGGAGCTTTTTTATGAAGACGCCTATGACAATGTCTATACTGGGGTCGTCATGAATGTTCAAGGTTATATTCTTGTGCCCTACGGGGCAGTGGAAAATGCGGAAGAAACGATCTATGTCAGAACGGACAGAGACAACGACCGAATCTATCAGGCGGAGCTCATAGGACGGGATGCGACCATTGGTGTGGCGCTGATTCGTGTGGAGAACATCGGCCTCAGACCGCCGAACTTCTCTGATTCCACCACCGTGCGTACAGCCCAAAGCGTCATCGCCATGGGGAATCCCTTCGGAGAAAGCGACCGAGGCACGGTGACCTTCGGTGTCATTTCCACAGTGAACAAAGCCTTTCACACCACCACCTATGATGAGCGGGAAGTGAAGGTCTATGCCATCGAAACCGACGCCATTCTCAATCATGGTAACAATGGAGGCGTCCTTGTGAACATGGAGGGTGAAGTGGTGGGCATCAACAGCCTGAGGCTTACAGAAGGTCTTCAGAGCGGCCTTGGCGCTGCCATCACATCCAATGAGGCAAGAAGCATCACCAGAGCCTTCATCAACACAGGGGAAGAGCTTCTGCCGTTCATCGGTGTCTTCGGGGATGTGATCACGGATATTCCAGACATCGGAACAGGCTTCTATGTGCAGAGGATCGCACCGGAAGGAACAGCGGACCGGGCAGGACTGAGGCCTACGGATATCATTCTCAGCCTCGACGGGAATCCCATCGAGACGGCCGCTACGATGGACGAGTACATCAAGACCAAAAAAGTGGGCGACATCGTGAAGATCCGCTATCAGAGAGTGGATGAAATCATTGAAGTGGATGCCACGCTTTATGGCACCGCAGTAGACTAAATAAAGGATGAGGAAGGGGCTTGTAACAGTCCCTTCTTTTGATGTACACTATGAGACTAAAGGGAAATAAGAGTCTGCTCCTTAAAAGAAGATTCATAAAGGGAGCTGCACTTACAAAAATCCGTAAAGATAGTATAATAAGAAAAACAGGGAATCACGCTCGAGGAGAAGATTCCTCGTATTTTCACGTTCGGGAGGCGAAAACATGTATCTAATAGCAGGACTTGGCAATCCAGGAAAAGATTATGAGCATACAAGGCACAACGCAGGATTTATGGTCCTGGACAGGCTTGCGGAAAAGCTTGGCATACAGTTTGACAGAAATAAATTCAAAGGGAAAGTGGCGGAAGGAAGGATCGGCAGCGAGAAGGTGGTGCTTCTGAAACCCCAGACGTTCATGAACCTTTCCGGAGAAAGCATCAGAGAGGCGGCAGACTTCTACAAGCTTCTGCCGGAAGAAGTACTTTTGGTCTTTGATGATGTGAGCCTGGAAGTGGGCAAGATCCGGATCAGGAAAAAAGGCAGCGCCGGAGGACACAACGGCATCAAGTCCACCATTCTCCATCTGGCCACGGAAAACTTCCCGAGGGTCAAAGTAGGCGTAGGTGCGCCGAGGCAGGATATGGTGAAGCATGTCCTTGGCAAGTTCACGGAAGAGGAAGTGCAGAGGATGGACCAGAGTCTCTCTGCGTCCAGGGATGCCGTCATCGCCATACTGGAAAACGGTATTGACTCTGCCATCAGCGAATACAACGGATTTATAGCGGAGTAGGTGAGTGAGATGAGACTGGAAGGATTAAGACAGGAGCTCTACAAGGACAAGACCTTCAAAGAGCTCCGCAATGGAATAAAAGACAGGAAGTATCCCGTAGGCGTATACGGGGTTTCGGAGTCGGCGAAGGCTTTCCTCATTTCCGCACTGTTCGGAAAAGAAAAGGATAGCCTGTTTGTGTTTGCCTCAAAAGACATGGATGCCAAAAATCTTTATGAAGACCTGCTTCTCTATGAGAGCGAGGTCTATTACTTTCCTGCGAAGGAAGCGGTTTTCTATAACATAGATGCCATTTCCGGAGACCTCAGGTGGGAAAGACTGAAGGTCATGAAGGAGCTCATGAATGGGAAAAAGAAGATCATCGTGACCACCATTGAAGCTCTTGCGGCCACCTATGCGCCCTTTGACTATTTCAGGGAATACTTCTTCACCATAGAGAAGGACATGGAGATCGATCTCAAGGATCTGGCTCAGAAGCTCACAAGCTCGGGATACGTCCGAGCGGAACTGGTGGAAGGAAAGGGGGAATTCGCCTTAAGAGGGGGGATTCTCGATGTGTTTCCGCCGGATGGTGTGCTTCCCTCTAGAATCGAGCTCTTCGGGGACGAGATCGACTCCATACGAACCTTCAATGCGGAAACCCAGAGAAGCATAGAGCAGGTGGATTCCTTTGAAATCTTCCCTGCCAAGGAAATCATTCTGGATGAGCAGCTCATGAAAAAAGGAGCGGAAGCCATACAAAATGAGCTGGATTCCATCATACGAAACAAAACGAAGCGTAAAGGCTACGACAAAGAAGCTCTGGAGAAACTGAAAAGCCATACCGCTTCGAATCTGGAGTATCTGAAGGAAGGCATGTTCTTTGACAATGTGGATGCCTTTCTTCCCTATTTCTTCGATGCGCCTTCCACGTTCTTCGATTTCATCGGAAAGGGAAAGATCATCATAGATGATACCGCCAATTCCTTAGGAAAGCTGGAGTCCACCTATATGGAATTCAGGGAGGATTATGAGGCGTTCCTCACCCGTGGAGAGATCATGCCCACCCAGGGGGATATCCTCATCGACAAGGATTTTCTCATCGACACCCTGAGAGACGGAGAGGTCATCACCCTCAATCAGTTCCAGAAGACGGAGCGTTTTCTTCCGCCCAGAACCCTTGTAAGCTTCAATCAGATGACCATCTACAACTATCAGGGTCAGCTGGATATGCTGATCGCAGACATCAAGGAAAGGAAGAAAAGAGGCTACACGGTGGTGATTCTGGCAGGAACCCGTCCCAGAGGAGAGCGGCTTGTGGATGTCCTCAGAGACAAGGGAATCGAATCCGTCTATAAGGATACTTTAAGCACGCTGGATTATGCTAATGTAGTCATAACCTTTGGAAACCAGCTGAGAGGGTTCGAGTTTCCGGATCTGAAGCTTGCGCTCATTTCGGACAAGGAAGTCTTCGGGGAAGCCAAAAGGAAGAAGAAGAAAAAGATCAACAAGGGCAAAGGGCTTGCCAAGATCAACAGCTTCACGGAGCTGAAGAAAGGCGATTACGTGGTTCATGTGAATCACGGAATCGGTGTGTTTCTTGGCATCAAGCAGCTGGAAGCCCAGGGACTCATAAGAGACTATCTAGAAATCCAGTATGACAGAAACGATAAGCTTTTTATTCCCGTGGAGCAGCTGGATATGGTCCAGCGCTATATCGGGACAGAGGGCAAAGACCCCAAGATCAATAAGCTTGGTGGTCAGGAATGGAGCAAAGCCAAGGCGAAAGTCAAACGCTCCGTGGATGAGATTGCGGAGGATCTGGTGAGGCTCTATGCGGAAAGAGCGAAGGTCCGGGGACACCAGTTCAGTGATGATACACAGTGGCAGAAACAGTTTGAGGACGAGTTTGCCTATGAAGAAACGGAAGATCAGCTGAAATCCGCTGAAGAGATCAAGAAGGACATGGAAGAAGCCAAGGTCATGGACAGACTGCTCTGTGGAGATGTGGGATACGGAAAGACGGAAGTGGCCATGAGAGCGGCATTCAAGGCGGTGATGGATTCCAAGCAGGTGGCTGTACTTGTACCCACCACCATCCTTGCCGAGCAGCACTATCATTCCTTCCGTAAGCGATTCAAGGGATACCCCATGAAAGTGGATATGATCTCCAGATTCAGAAATCCCAAGGAGCAGAAGGAAACCCTGCGAAAGCTCAAGGAAGGCAATGTGGACATCCTCATCGGGACCCATAAGATTCTATCCAAGAGCGTTCAGTGGAAGGATCTGGGTCTGCTCATCGTGGATGAGGAGCAGAGATTCGGAGTTGCCCATAAGGAGAAGCTGAAAAGCGCCAAGAAGAATGTGGATGTGCTCACGCTCTCGGCGACGCCGATTCCAAGAACCCTCCATATGTCCTTATCGGGTATACGAGACATATCCCTCATCGAGACGCCTCCCGATGAAAGGTATCCCATCCAGACCTACGTGGTGGAATTCAACGAGCAGCTGGTAAGAGACGCCATCCTGAGGGAGAAGGCGCGAAACGGACAGGTGTATTTTGTGCATAACAGAGTGGATGATATCCATGTGGTGCACAGCTATCTTTCCAAACTGGTGCCGGAAGTGGTGTTTGATGTGGCCCATGGTCAGATGAATGAAAGAGAGCTGGAAAATGCCATGAAGAACTTCATGGAGAACATGACGGACGTTCTCATCTGTACCACCATCATCGAAACGGGCATGGACATCCAGAACGTCAATACCATCATCGTGGACAATGCCGATAAGCTGGGGCTGTCACAGCTCTACCAGCTGAGGGGCAGAGTGGGCAGAACCAACAGAATCGCCTATGCCTATCTGACCTACAAGAAGGACAAGGTGCTCACTGAAGTGGCTGAAAAGCGGCTTCGTGCACTGAAAGACTTCACGGAGCTTGGCTCGGGATTCAAGATCGCCATGCGGGACCTTGAAATCCGTGGCGCGGGCAATCTCATGGGAAAATCGCAGCATGGACAGATGTCTGTGGTGGGGTATGACCTCTATGTGAAGATGCTTGATACCGCCATCAAGATGATCACGGGAGAAATCATGGAAGAGAAGGTGGACACCACCATCGACATGAAGATCGATGCATATATTCCATCCTCCTATATTGCGGAAGAAGCTCATAAGATTGAAGTCTATAAGAGGATCGCCTCCATGGAGAGCGAAGAGGACTATGAGGACATCAAGGAAGAACTTCTGGATCGTTTCAGTGATATACCGGACTCCTTGTACAACCTCATGGACATCGCAAGACTGAAGTTCTATGCGAACCGTGCCGGCGTGCTGGAGCTTAGAGACCGCGGTAGGGATATCCTGATCACCTTCGCCTCTTCCGAGAAACTGACACCGGAAAAGGTGGATGTATTCCTGAAGAAGTATGCTGCGAGAGCTGAGTTCCAGAGAAAGGAACCTGCTGTTGCATTCAAAATCATGGAAAAGGAAAAATACCAGACCATGGATGCTTTGACCAGGCTCATGAAGGAGCTCATAGAAGCGGACGCAGTTGCAAAAGAGGCCTAAAGCCTATATAATATTAAAATGTGTCAATGAAATGTAACATAAAGAGTTTATAATGAATAAGTCAGAAAAACGAGATGAAAAAAGAGAGGGAATCAACTTGATTAGTTTAAAGAAAAAAGTGCTCACAACCCTATCTGTATCTGTATTAGCCATCGCGCTTGCAGGCTGCGGACTGGTGGAGGAAACACCGGAATCCATCGAAGGAACGGTCCTTGCTGAAGTGGGCGATGAAAAGATCACCCAGAAGGATGTCGATACAGAAGCGGTTTCCTATATGGACAGCCTGAAGGTCACCTACGGTGAAGATATTCTGGAGCAGGAAGAAGGAAAAGAGGTCGTCAAGCAGCTGAAGGTGGATATCCTGAACAGCCTTGTGGAGATGAAGATCATCGACAAGAAGGTGGAGGAATCCGGCATGGAAACAGACACCGAAGAAATCACCAAAGCCATCGAAGAGAGAATCGAGCAGGTGAAGGAAGCCTACAAGGCAGAAGAAGGCGCGTATGAGAAGGCGCTGGAAGATGCAGGGTTCACTGAAGAGACCTACTATGAATTCGTGAAGGAAGATGTCATCAGACAGAACTACTATGTGAAGCTCATGGAAGATGTGACTGTGACAGAGGAAGATGTTGCGGCTTACTACGAAGAGAACAAGGAAGCTTTCATGACACCACCTGGAGCAAACATCTATCACATCTACTTCGGAACAGATGACGCTGCCAAGGCGGAAGCGGAAGAAGTGCTGAAGATGATCAAGGAAGACGGGAAGGATTTTGCGGAAGCGGCAGAGGAATTCGGAAACGACATGTCTGCGGAAGCAGGTGGACTTCTCGGATACTACGCTTATGAAAACCAGGAACTCTATGCGGATTTCATGGAACATGTGAAGGCTCTGGAAGAGAACGAGATTTCCGATGTGGTGAAGTCCTCGGCAGGATACCATATCATCAAGGTGGATGGCGTTCAGAAGGAAGCTGTGCAGCAGTCTCTTGAAGAAGTGGAAGTATCCATCAACACTAGTCTGCAGACAGAAAAGAAGAACGAGAAGTATGCTTCCTCCATGGAAGAGTGGAAAGAAGAATACAACGTCAAAATCTACGAAGATAAAATCAGATAAGAACTGCATTTGCTTAAAACTGCCTTACAGTCAGATATTATGACTGCAAGGCAGTTTTCTTTCTGTCTGCAATGAATAGGAGGAAATATGTGAGTATGCTTTTCTGAAGAGTCTGCTGTGATATAATTATTCTAGTATCTGCATTTGAGTTGCAGAGATAAATAGAGGTGAGAAGATGATACATATCGTTGGTTTAGGCCCAGGTAATATCGATGCATTGACATTGGGGACGGTGAAGCTTCTGGAAGAATTTCCGCTTTATCTGAGAACGGAAAAACATCCTACGGTGGCTTATCTGAGGAAGAAAGGAATCGCTTTTGAGACTTTCGACTTCCTGTATGAGAAGGCGGACAGATTTGAGGATGTCTATGAAGGAATCAAGGAGAGGGTTGTAGCCCTTGCGGAAAAAGAGGAACTCATCTATGCGGTGCCGGGGCATCCTCTGGTGGCGGAGAAGTCTGTCGTTCTGATCCTGGAGGCCTGCCGGGAAGCGGGGATATCCTATAAGATCTATCCATCTGTAAGTTTTGTGGATACCATGCTGGAAGCACTGGAAATTGACCCCATTGAAGGGCTCCGCATTGTGGATGCCTTGACGATTGAAGAGGAGACGCCTGATTTTTCCAAGGGCACCATTATAACCCAGGTGTTCTCCCCTTATATCGCAGGCAGGGTGAAGATCGCTCTGGGGCATTATATGGATGATGAGGATGAAATCATCTATGTGAGAGCTGCTGGAACGGACGAGGAGGTGCTGAGGAGAATCCCTCTTTATGAACTGGACAGACAGAAAGATGTGGACGATCTGACCAGTGTATATGTACCTCCAGTAAAGGGAAGATATGATTTCTACAGCTTCATGAGGATTGTTGAAAGTCTCAGAGACCGGGAGAATGGATGTCCGTGGGATATGGAGCAGACCCATGAATCGCTCAAGAGGTATCTCATTGAGGAAAGCTACGAGGCCTTGGAGGCGGTGGACCTTAGGGATTATGATGCTCTGGCGGAGGAGCTTGGAGATGTGCTTCTCCAGATTCTTCTTCATTCAACCATCGGGAAAGAAGGAGGAGAGTTCACGGTGCATGATGTCATTCGTAAGGTGTCAGAAAAAATGATCTACAGACATCCACATGTGTTTCAAAAGGAAAAAGACCTGACAGCGGATGAAGTGCTTGTCCAATGGGAAGAACTGAAGAAGAAGGAAAAGAAAGAGGAGTCGCTCAGTGATTCTCTAAACGGTATATCAAAATACTATCCGAGTCTCTCCAGGGCGGAAAAGATTCAGAAGAAAGCCAGGAAATACGGATTCGACTGGGATGAGATTTCCTATGTGTTCAATAAGGTGGAAGAAGAGATTGAAGAGATCAAGGAGGCTATGAAGGAAAAGGATCCTGATAAGATCGGGAAGGAACTTGGTGATCTTCTGTTCTCGGTGGTGAATCTTTCGAGATTTCTGGAAGCGGATCCGGAGCTTTCGTTGAATAGAACCTCTGATAAATTCATCGATAGAATTCGAAGGATGGAAGCGTTTTTATCGGCTGAGGGACTCACTTTCAAGGACCTTCCCCTGGAAAAACTGGACAAATACTGGGAAATGGCCAAAAAAGAAGAAAATAATTAAAAAAACGCTTATAAATAAAGGGTTTCAGGGTTTTTTATGGAATAATAACAGTAGATTCCATTATAAAACAAAAACAAGGAGGAATTTATTGTGAACAAAGCTGAATTAATCGCTGCATTAGCTGAATCAACCAGTTTCACCAAGAAAGATTCTGAGGTTTTCCTGAAAGCATTTCTTGATAACGTGGTTGGCACACTTGAGAAGGGTGAAAAGGTTCAATTAGTTGGATTCGGTACCTTCGAAGTAAGAGACAGAAAAGAAAGAGTAGGAAGAAATCCTAGAACGATGGAAGAAATCAAGATACCAGCATCAAAGGTACCTGTTTTCAAGCCTGGTAAAGAATTCAAAGAAAAGGTGAACGTTGTTCCTAAGAAGAAGAAGGCTGCACCTAAGAAGAAAAAATAACTTAAATCAGAAACTCAGTAGGAAAGATGTAGGGGATTGAATTCTTCTACATCTTTTTTTATCTAGGGATGGGAAGGGCGTTCCGTAACAGGGCTATATTCCCTGAATCGGGAAGTTTTACTTCACATTGGAGCAATCAAAATATATAATATACACAATGAATGAAATAACGTTTATTCATTATGAATGAGGTGAAGAAGTTGAGACTAGATAAATTCCTGAAAGTATCCCGTATCATAAAGAGAAGAACCGTAGCGAAGGAAGCCTGTGACGGAAAGAGGGTTTCCATCAATGGAAAGATCGCCAAGGCGGGTTCGGAGATCAATGAAGGGGATATCATAGAAATCACATTCAAGGAAAAAGGAATCAAAGCGAAGGTGCTGAAAATACAGGAGCATGTAAGAAAAGACGAAGCATCTGAGATGTATGAGATTCTGGAAGGTGAAGAAGATACAGATGAAGAAGAGGAGTAGCGTCTCCTGATGTTTGGAGGAGTACCATGAAAATAGGAAAAGTATTCGTGAGACTGGTTCTGATGCTGTTTGCAGGCGTCATTGTTTTCACTGTGTATAGACAGCAGATCATGATGAATAATATTCAAGAGAATATTGCGCTGCAGCAGGAGGAACTGGTAAAAGTAATGGAAGAGAACGAAAAACTGACTAATTTGGTGGACAGCACCCTTACGGAAGACTATACTATAAGAAGTGCCAGAAGTAGGCTGGGCTTATTGAGACCAGGTGAAATTCCGGTAATTGACTCGTCAGGTGACTGATTGGGTTTCATTATATACTTTATTTATTTAAAATTTAAGGAGGATTCTTATTAACATGACCTTAGAGGTAGGAAACATTGTAGAAGGAACTGTAGTAAATATTACTAACTTTGGAGCTTTCATAGATCTGAACGGAAAGACGGGCTTAGTCCACATTTCAGAGGTAGCTGATACCTATGTTAAAGACATCAAAGAATTTATCAAAGAAGGCGACAAGGTACAGGTCAAGATTTTAGGAATTGATGATAATGGAAAAATCAGTCTATCCATAAAGCAAGGCGTCGCAATAGAGCAGAAAAGATCATCCAGACCTGCAGAGGTTGAGTGGACTGCTCCTGAAAAGAAGAAGCCTGCTTCCAGTGATTTTGAAGATATTATGTCTAAATTCATGAAAGAAAGTGAAGAAATCATGTCTGACTACAAGAAGAAACAGGAAGTCAGAACAAAAAACAGAAAAGGGTAATTCCTAGTCTGCCAAAGTGAATCATGAGCTTGTAAAATAATACCTGGTTTGACCAGGTATTATTTTTGCTTTTCGTGTTGACAAGGTATGGGGCATGATATATAATTAATTTTGTCGCTGAGATGAGGCGGCAGCATATGTGGCGGAATAGCTCAGCTGGCTAGAGCATTCGGTTCATACCCGAAGGGTCGTAGGTTCAAGTCCTATTTCCGCTACCATTTCTTTTACATATGCTGGAGTGGCGAAACTGGCAGACGCACAGGACTTAAAATCCTGCGGTAGCGATACCGTACCGGTTCGATTCCGGTCTTCAGCACCAACTTACAATATAATATCGCGGGGTGGAGCAGTTGGCAGCTCGTCGGGCTCATAACCCGAAGGTCGTAGGTTCAAGTCCTACCCCCGCTACCATTAAGAAACAGTCTGATGTGTTCAGGCTGTTTTTTCGTGCGTCATAATTTAATAGAGCTTTGTTAACTGTTCTTCACTGTTCTTCACTGAAAGTTCATGGCGGAAACTAAGGTGCATGATATAATGTTAGCGAAAAAAATGAGAAGGAGTGCATGGGAGATGAAACAGGCAACGCTGGATATTGAAGTGAGAGAGCAGCGCCATCAGCCTGTTTTAAGTATAAGAACGCGTACGGATGTCACACATCTGCCGGAGCTTATTGGTGACGCCTACCCAAGAATCGGACGATACCTTGAGGAACTTGATGTGGAAGCGGATGGAGCGCCCTTTGCCGCCTATTATAATCAGGACATGAAGGATCTGGATGTGGAAATCGGGTTTCCTGTGGAGGATGTGATTCCCGGAGACCATGACATGTGCCCGGGAGAAATCGAAGAAGGCAAGATGGTGACCTGCATGTATATCGGCCCTTATGAAGGGATGGTGGAAGCCTACGGCGAAATGCACAGATATATTGAAGAAAAGGGACTTAAGACAAAAGGGCCTGCCTATGAAACCTACCTGAACTCTCCTGGAGAGGTGAGTGGGTCGGAGGAGCTTATGACGAGGATCGACCTGCCTGTATACTGAAAAATGACCGACAGCACTGACAGCACTGGTGCTGTCGGTTTTCTCCATTCAGGGGTGACATATTTTCATAATATGATACAATAGCAATAATGTAAAAAACACGCATTATGGAGGAGATATGAAAGTAATGATTGTCGGGGCTGGTAAGCTGGGTGTAAAGCTCGCTGAAGCCATGACCACTGAAAATATGGATGTAACGCTGGTGGACAGTGATACAAAGGTCATTGAGAAGATCAATGAGCATCTGGACGTGCTTACAGTTGTTGCCAATGGCATCAATGTGACCATGCTCCAGGAAATGAATATAGAGGAATATGATATTCTGGTGGCGTCCACGGATAATGATGAAACCAATGTGGTCATCTGCACCTTTGCAAAGAAACTGGGCTGCGGACAGACCATCGCGAGAATCAGAAATCCGGAGTATACGGAGCAGATCAATTTCGTTCGGCATGAGCTGGGGATCGATCTCATCATCAATCCGGATTTCGCCACAGCAAGTTCCATTTCGAAGTATCTTCTGAGGAACATCATGTTCTATACAGGGGATTTCGCTGATGGAAAAGTGAAGATGATTGATTTCAAATGTTCCTATAAGAGCAGTTTTGTTGGGAAGAAGCTCTATGAGCTGGAGAACTTTGATAATCTCATCATTACGGCGATTTCCAGGCAGGGTAAGCTGATCATTCCTTACGGAAGTACTGAAATCGAGGCGGATGATGTGATTCATATCATCGGAAAGGAAGATGAGCTTCTGAAGTTAAGCAAGAACCACAATCTCATCGGCAATGACAAGCATATGGAGCGAGTCATGATCATCGGTGGAGGAAATGTGGGGTATTATCTTGCGAAAGAACTGTCCAAGGCAAAGGTTGCCACAACCCTTGTGGAGCAGGACCGTAACAGAGCAGTGAAGCTTGCGGAGACTCTGGAGCATGTCTTGATCATTCATGGAGATGGAACGGATGTCAATCTTCTGGAAGAGGAGAACATCGATCAGATGGATGCTTTCATAGGGTCCACCGGTTATGATGAGCAGAATCTTCTGATGGCACTCATGGCAAAGCAGTATGGGGTCGGCAAGACCATCGCCAAGGTGAGCAGAAAGAATTATACGAAAATCATCGACAAGCTGGATATTGACGCAGCGCTGAATCCGGTGAACATTACTGCGTCCAATATTCTCAAATATGTGAGAGGTGGTAAGGTTGTGTCGGTATCCCTTCTACTAGGTGGGGATGGTGAGGTGACGGAAATCATTGCGACAAAAGACCTGCTATACCTGGATAAGCCTTTGAAAGAAGTGGATTTACCGAAAGGAATCATCATCGGAGCCATCGTGCATAACGGTGAGGTGATTATTCCTAACGGAAATTCTGTGATCAGAGCCAATGACCGTATTGTGGTGTTCTCTCTTGCGGAAGACACTGAAAATCTCAAGAAGTTATTTACACCTGGAAAGAGAGGACTGTTTAGTGAACTATGGAATCGTAATAAAGGTACTAGGGATAATCCTGCTGATTGAGTCGCTGCTTATGTCCCCTGCGATATATATATCGCAGCATCATGGCGGAGAAGCGGTACACGCATTTCTATTGACCATTTCAGCGATGCTGGTCATTGGTCTGATTATGATGAATGTAAGAAGCAGGAAAGATCAGATCAGAGCGAAAGACGGGATTGTCATCGTAGCATTGGGCTGGCTGATGATCTCGGTATTCGGAGCGCTTCCTTTATATCTGACGGACAGCGTTCCGCATTATGTGGATGCGCTTTTTGAAATCATATCCGGATTCACCACGACGGGTTCTTCGGTCATCGCGGATGTGGAATCTCTGGATAAGGGGATTCTCTTCTGGCGTTCCATGACCCATTGGATCGGAGGAATGGGGATTCTGGTGTTTACACTGGCGCTGCTGCCGGCACTGGGGGTGGGAAGCCTTCAGATCTTTAAAGCGGAGTCTCCGGGACCTGTTGCAGGAAAGATTGTGCCTAGGATGAAGGATACTGCCAGAGTGCTTTACATCACCTATATCGCGATCACCTTGCTTGAGCTGGTTTTTCTACTCTTTGGTGGCGTGAACCTCATCGATTCCTTTGTGATCACCTTCGGAACAGTGGGTACCGGTGGATTTGGTCCTAGAAATACCAGTCTCGCCAGCTACAGTTCTTATGTGCATATCGTCACCGGAATCTTCATGGTCTTGTCCGGAGTCAATTTTTCTCTGTATTTCCTGATCTTCCGAAAGAAGTACAAGGATTTTCTGGAAGACCGGGAGCTGAGGCTGTATCTGTTTTTCATCTTCTCTGCGGTGGTGATGATTGCGGTGAACCTTCTCATGACCTTCAAGGGAGATGTTTTCATAAGTATCAGAGATTCTTTCTTCCAGGTGGCTTCCATCATGACCACCACAGGATTCAGCACAGTGGATTATGAGCAGTGGCCGAGTTTCAGTAAGCTCATTCTGTTTTTCCTCATGTTCATCGGAGGATCTGCGGGATCCACAGCCGGTGGTATGAAGGTGATCCGAATCATGATCATCCTGAAGCTCATCAAGAGAGAGGTATCCAAGATTTTTCATCCGAGAGCGCTGATTCCCATCAAGGTGGGCGGAAAGATTGTTTCCAATGAAGTCATAGCCCGAATCAACAGCTTCCTTGCGCTGCATCTGGTGATATTTGTCATTGGGGTGCTGGTGGTTTCTCTGGAAGGGGTGGACATGATCAGTTCCATTTCATCAGTGACTGCCACCATCAACAACATTGGGCCTGGTTTCGGGGCGGTGGGTCCTACCATGACCTTTGCGGATTACTCCATCTTCACCAAGCTCTTCTTATCGCTGGTGATGCTGCTGGGTAGACTGGAACATTTCACGATCATCGCGCTCTTGGTACCGAAAACATGGACCAGAGAAAGCTGATGTGCCGAAATCATATATGAGACGAAGTGCCTGAGGCATTTGGTGAAAGGACAGAGCCTGAGGGTTCTGTCCTTTCGGGTTGAAGGGAGGAGAGTGGTCATGGAAATCAGAGAGCTTAGTATCAGTGAAGTGGAGGAGTCGCTTCTTTTGATAAGAGAAGTGTTTCTAGAAACGGAATCAGGAGAATGCACGCAAATGGGCGTTCTGACATTTCTTGAGTCTCTTCGGGTGGAGGATTTTATAATGCTCATAAGAGAGGAAGCGTATCTGCTTCTAGGGGCTTTTGCTGATGGAGACGTTCTTGTAGGAGTGCTTGGTGCTAGAGAGAATTTTCTCGTACTTCTCTTTGTGGACCAGAGGTTTAGCGGTCTGGGATATGGAAAGAGCCTCCTTGCGCACTATGTGAAAAGGATAAAGGGTGGAGAGCGGATATACAGAGAGATTCTGACCAATGCATCTTTGGGGCGGATGATTGGATGATTCTCATCGCTGCAGTGCTCAGCATCGCTGGCATCGTTCTGATCTATCTGGCTTTTCATATGAGAAAAGAGAGAGGAAAGAAGGTGATTGATCATGAAGCTTAAGCGGATTTCCTATCTTATTTTCCTTATCGGTCTTTCGGTGTTCATGTATCCATATGTAATAAAAGTGTTTTTTGAAGTGCAGAACATCAGTGAGCTTAATGAGTATGAGAACATCGTTGAGCACATGAGCGATGAAGAAATCAAGCAGTACATGGAGGAGTATGAGCGGTACAATGACTATATTGCGAATAAGCTCCCTGTCCAGGAGCTGGACGATCCATTCGTACCCAACACGAAAAGAACTCCGGGTACCGTAAGTGTGCTAGAACAGCAGACCAATACCACAAAGAGCACTCCGACCAGTGGTCCCTTCGGGTACATAGATATCCCAAAGATCAGAGAGAAACTACCCATCTATCTAGGAGGATCTTTAGAAAATCTTGCCAAGGGCGTAGCTCAACTGGACAGAACCTCACTTCCCATCGGAGGGATTGGTACCCACTCGGTTATTGCAGGTCATAGAAGGTACTACAGCGGTGTTCGCTTCTTTAAATACCTGGATAAACTGGAGGCTGGAGACAGATTCTATATACATGTCTATAACATGACCCTCACCTACGAGGTCACAGGTACGGATGTGATCCTGTCTACGGAAAGAGAAAAGCTCAGCATTGATCCAGACAAAGACATGGTGACCCTTCTCACCTGTGAACCGTACCGCATCAGCACCCATAGACTTCTGGTCCATGCCGTGAGAGTAGGAGGAGAGCAGACCCTGGAGGAAGACGAGCGCGGAAAGAAGGAAGAGGGAGACCGTGGCGTTCTTTCCATAAGTTATAACAGAGAAATGACGGTGAACCGCGAAGTGCAGATGGACATGATGATAAGCTACGTTGTAGTCGGTATCGGTTCCGTTCTCTGGCTCATCACTTTCATTCTTTTCATAAGAACCTTCAGAAAGAAGCCCAAAGCATAACTGCAATCCATACAAAAGGACCGGAGAAAATCACTGAAGATTTTCTCCGGTCCTTTATGCTGGCTCTGACACTTCCTACATCCAGAGTGCAAGAACAAGTGCCACTGCTGATATGGCTAGTGTGCTGATTCCTAAAGTGGTGTACTGCTTCGGCTTCTGATATTCCATCAGGTTTCTGTTTTTCTTCGGCACAGATTTCATCTTAGCCAGAGTGAAGAAACTGAGGACGGATATACCGAAGGAACAGGCAGCAGTAATGAATAGAAATGCACGCAGTATTTCTCTTAATTCCATAATGTACCTCTCCGTTTCCCGTTGGGACATGATTATTTTACATTGATAGTATAGCATAACTTCCCTGCAGAAGTACAAAATGTTATTTTCTTCACATCAGATGCTTCTGAGAAAGTCTTCGTACTCCTTCACGAACTTTTCCGGTTCCTCGATCTGAGGACTGTGACCGGACTTTTCAAAGAGCGCTTCCTTAAAGATACCGCCTTTTTCCGCGTACTTCTCGAAAATGCTTCTTGTCTGGGTAACCATAGGCTGCGGCGGATAGACTTCCGCGCCTGGCCATCCGGGGATGACACCCAGCTGTCCCAGGAAGCCCACATCACTGAAGGAAGTGTCTGAGACGATCTTGTCCTGAGTTCCTCTGAACCAGATGACAGGAGGCTTCGGACTGATCTGCACAATACCTGTGAGGTTCACATACTTGGGACTCATGGTATTGCCTACACCCTTGGTACCAGGCCCCAGGAAAGGCCATTCGGCTGCCGGAGTCGCATCTCCGGGATAGAATTCATCTCCGATCTCCATGAGGAACATGGACTGCACGAAGAGGTCCTTTAGTTCTTCTGAGAGCTCATAGTCACCGGCGAAAAGTCCTTTCAGCACATTAGGCGCTGAAGCCGGATTATCCGCACTGACATCCTTATTTCTCAGGCTTTCCACAAAGGCTTTGTTCACGAGGCCTCCGCCTGTACCGGCATGGGATGCGTGGTTCACTTCTCCGTCAATTCCCTTGGTTCCTGAGAAACCGTAAGGAGAAAGAGGATTGATGAGCCCAAGACTTTTCACGTCCTCTGGATAATCCATGGTGTACTGCATGGCTACACCGCCACCCATGGACCAGCCGATGATGTGAGGCTTCTCGATGGACAGAGCTTCCATGAAGCTTCGGATATCCTCCGACCAGTTCTTCATGCCTTGTGTGGCATCAATAGGGAGTTTTTCCGTATGGCCATATCCTCTGAGATCCGGTGCATAGATATGGAATCTGTCTTTCAGCGCATCTATGGTTGGCGTGAAAAACAGATTGGATGAGGTGTTTCCATGGATCAGAACAAGAGGTTCCTTCTCCTTTTCACCGGCTTCCAGATAGGAGACGGACAGTCTTTCGGTTCTGATTTCTTTCTTCTCAAATTGAGGTAGCATATACATCTTTCCTTTCAAGATCATAGTAAAGGTTATTGTAGACCAACTTTTCTTCTGTGTAAACAGTTTCTGAAAAAGGATTCCCGAAAAAAATCCCTCCTATAGAGGAAAAGGGAAAGGGAAAGGCCTAATAAGGTCTTTCCCTGTAGCTTCTGATTTCCTGGGTGAGAAGGGGGAGAATCTCCAGCGCATCCCCCACAAGACCGATATTGGAGGCGGAGAAGATGGGTGCATCGGGATCTTTGTTGATGGCGATGATGAAGTCTGATTTCTCCATGCCAGCCATGTGCTGCACAGCACCGGAGATGCCGCAGGCGATGTACACTTTCGGTTTCACGGTTTTTCCGGTCTGGCCCACCTGGAATTCCTTGTCGATGCGTCCTTCATCTACGGCGGCTCGGGAGCCTGCCACTTCTGCGCCAATCATGTCTGCACATTCTCTCAGCACATGGAAATTGTTTCCGACGCCACGTCCCCCGGAGATGATGATTTCGGCCTTGGCGATGTCCATGGCCATGTGGTCCTTATGAAGAACATCGAGGATTCGGACGAAGTCTTGGATACCTTCCGGATGGACTTTCCTCTTGTCGATGGTGAACGGTCTCGATGTGTCTCTAGGCAGTGCATCCATGACACCGGGTCTTATGGTGGTCATCTGAGGCCGTTTCGTCTCATTGATGATGGTGCCGAAGAGATTTCCGCCGAAGGCAGGTCTTGTGACATAAAGAAGAGCGGAGGATTCATCTTCCGGATCAAACTCCAGTCTGGTGGCGTCTGCCGTGAGTCCGGTGTCGCATCGCGCTGCCAGTCTCGGTGCAAGATCTCTGCCCAGAACCGTGGCAGGAACAAGAAAGATGTCCGGCTTGTCTGTACGGATCAGTTCGTCCAGAAGTGTGGTGTAGACCTCTGTGCTGTAGGTATGAAGAGATGCATGAGAAAGGTTGATGATCTTGTCTGCGCCTCTATAGCCCAGTTCCTGAAGGGTTTCCTCTGAGGGTTCCCCCAGAATCACGGCAATGACACTGTATCCGAGATTTTTTCTGTTTTCCGTCAGTCTCACCGCTTCACCCAGAAGCTCCAGGCTCGCATCATGGATGGTATGATCATGATACTCGATGAAAACATAGATGTCGCGATATTCATTCTTATTCATAGCTTGCCTCCTTCTTTCCGATGAAGTTGTGAGTCAGGAGCATTTCGAAGATTGTTCTTGCGGATTCTTTAGGTTCCAGTGTAAGAATATCCGAATTCTTGTGGATCTCTTTTGTGAAGGTCTTCTTCACCTTCGTGGGTGAGCCCTTCAGGCCTATGGTCATGGGATCAAGATTCAGGTCGTCGTATCGGATGATTCTGATGTCCTTATCGAAGGCTTCCATGATTTTCTTCACATGCATGTACCTTGGTTTTGCAATGGTGCTTAAGGTGGTGATGAGGCAGGGCATGTCCGATTCGATGATCTCGTATCGGTTCTCCAGCGCCTTCTTCACTCGGATCTTCTCCTTGCTGATCTCAAGAATCTCATCCACGTAGGTGATCTGAGGGAGACCGAGTTTTTCGGCGGTCTGAGGACCTACCTGCGCGGTATCTCCGTCAATGGCCTGTCTTCCTGCGATGATGAGATCATAATCCATGGAAGATAAAGCCGCACCGATGGTGTTGGAGGTGGCCCAGGTGTCTGCACCACCGAATTTTCCATCGCTGATGAGCACGCACGCATCAACGCCCATGGCGTAGAGTTCTCGAAGCATGGACTCCGCCTGAGGGGGTCCCATGGTGACGCAGGTGATGCTGGCGCCCTGCTGGTCTTTGATCTTCAGCGCGGCCTCCAGGCCTGCCAGGTCGTCAGGGTTTGTGATGGTGGGGACTCCGGTTCGTATGAGGGTGCCCTTCTCCTTGTCGATCTTCATCTCCGTGGTATCGGGTACCTGTTTCAGTAATACTACTATATTCATGCTTTCCTCACTCCTTTACTTCAGTACGGATGCGGCGATGACCATCTTCTGCACTTCGGTGGTGCCTTCATAGATTTCAGTGATCTTCGCATCACGATACATTCTTTCCACGGGATACTCTCTGGTATAGCCGTAGCCACCCAGAAGCTGTATGGAAATCCTGGTGCTTTCCATGGCGATGTCTGAAGCGTAGTATTTCGCCATGGCCGCTTCCTTGGAATAGGGAAGTCCTTTGTCCTTGAAGGAGGCTGCCCGGTAGGTGAGGAGTCTTGCCGCATCGATTTTCGTCTGAAGCTCCGCAATCTGGAACTGGGAGTTCTGGAAGGCGGAAAGAGGTTTCCCGAACTGTTTTCGTTCTTTGACATATTTGATGGCTTCATCCAGGGCTCCCTGGGCGATGCCCAACGCCTGGGCTGCGATACCGATTCGTCCGCCATCCAGGGTATTCATGGCGATCTTGAATCCCTTGCCTTCCTGCCCCAGAAGATTCTCTTCGGGCACCAGAACATCCTTGAAGATCAGCTCCGTGGTGGAACTGCCTTTGATGCCCAGTTTGTGTTCCGTCTTGCCGATGGTGAACCCTTCCATGCCCTTTTCCAGGATGAAGGCGGAAATGCCTCGGGTGCCTTTTGATTTATCGGTCATGGCAAAGACGATGAAGACATCCGCATAGCCTCCGTTGGTGATGAAAATCTTGGAGCCGTTTATTCTATAGTGTCCATCTTCTTTCACCGCAACGGTCTGCTGCATGGCGGCATCACTGCCGGCGTTGGGCTCCGTCAGCCCGAAGGCACCGATTTTTTCGCCTTTTGCCAGGGGAACCAGGTATTTCCTCTTCTGCTCTTCGGTTCCGAAGCTCTGGAGAGGACCACATGCCAGTGAAGTGTGGGCGGAGAGGATGACCCCTGTGGTTCCGCAGAACTTTGACAGTTCTTCCACAGCCATGGTGTACATGAGGTTGTCGCCATCTGATCCACCGTAAGTGGAGGGGACGGGAATTCCCATCATTCCGATGGACGCCATTTTTTCGACGGTCTCCAGAGGGAATCTTTCCATTTCATCCACTTCTGCTGCCAGGGGTTTCACTTCATTCTGCGCGAATTCCTTGAACAGTTTAAGAGAGAGTGCCTGCTTTTTACTCAAATCAAAATCCATTTTGTCCTCCTACTTGGGTGGCATGACGGTAGCGGTTCCTTTTACTACCACATCACCTGCTTGATTGTATGCGATGGTTTCCAGCTTTATGATGTTCTTCTCTTCTATGATTTCTGTGACGGTGGCCACAGCTTTGATGGTATCCTGAATGTGTACGGGTTTCGTGAACTTCAGCTCCTGCCCCAGGTAGATGGTTCCGGGTCCTGGAAGGAGTGTGCCGAGAATGGTGGAGAAATAGGATGCAGTGAGCATACCGTGTACAATTCTGCCTTTGAACATGGTGTCTTTGGCATACACCTCGTTGAAGTGTGCCGGATTGAGATCGCCGGATATGCCTCCGAATAGTACGACATCCGTTTCAGTGACGGTTCTCTCGTAGCTTTCGGAATCTCCGATTTGGATCTCTCTGATGGTCTTTCCTTTCATAAGTTACCTCCAATCTGATAATCGATTCACAAAATGATGGCCTGAAAATGTTTAACATGATGAACCTTTCATGTTTCAATTTCATTATAAACTTTTAAATTTTAAATTCAATAGCTGGAAGAGAAAAAATGTTATTTTTTTAACATGAATCTGATTTGAGCAGAAAGCACCTGTTTTCAACCCTCCTCTTTTTTACTGCCTTCTCCATTATAAAACAGGAACCTGAATATTGCCTAGCAAAAGGGAAGAAGATCCGTCATGTGCTAAGATATTTATTGTGTTAATAAATAAGCAAAGTGTGAGCTGACTACCAATAATTCATAAGATGTGGATGGATATAGATTATCCATAGGATTGATTCATTGTTCACGATAAATATGCTATAACCAGTGGTAATTCTGTCAGAACTGCAGTTCATAGATCGAATCAGAGCGAAAGAACGCGATGGAATGCAAGGAAATAGACTGTTTAATCATGTCAGATTCAAGTGTACTATATTGATACAATTATAACGATTAAGTAGAGCGGGTCAATGAGAACCTTTACATGGCTTTACATAAAAACAATGAAAATGATTATTATGTAAAGGTTATGATGATAAAATTTCATTTTGAAGGTGCTTTTTAACTAAAATGAGTAAAAATATTTGCTCTTTGTTAAAATTGTTGACTTTGGAAACGCTATCATTTACTCTAAACATGAAGAGTGATTCATATTTCATATTGATGTTTCTGAAGTGACTTTCTGAGAAGAAATGCTCATCAGATTTAACAATATGTTATGGAGCAATAATAGAAAATGGAGGGAATATCAAGATGAGATTACA
>RZYZ01000395.1 GCA_009930125.1 Clostridia bacterium
GAAGAGTACCTTCGTGATGACTTCCGGCATGAGCACAATCTTCTTCTGGAAGAGGAAGGCAAGCTCTATCTCATCATCGGGTGCGGACACAGGGGCGTGGTGAATCTGGTGGAGACGGTCAGAAAGATGAAAGGCAGATATCCGGATCATGTCATCGGCGGATTCCATATCAAGAAGCCCAGTAAGATCCATCCCGATGAGACCTATGTGCCAAGGCTCGGTGAAAGCCTGAAGGAAACGGGCATCATCTATCACACCTGTCACTGTACAGGGCAAAAGATGTTCAGAAAGCTTCAGGAGTCCATGGGCGCTCAGGTGAGTTATCTCGTTACAGGAGAAGATGTTCTGCTCTGACGCAGCAGACCTGGTGAGGCGTCACCTTATAGAAAGGAAAAAGAAGGCTCCGGACTTCTGTCTACGTGAAGACAGGAGTCCGGAGCTTCTATTCATCTATCGTTTTAATTAGAATTGCTGTCACAGGTCCGAGAGGTCATACTTCCCGGTGGAGATCTCCCACAAATAGATAGAAGCCAGCGTGCCGTAAGGAGAGAATTTCTTCTGGTAATCACGGGAAAGATCCTTTGAGATTTCCTCATGCCCGTAAAGGAGCATGAGCCCCCGCCGGATGGCAAGATCCCCATAGCTCATGATGTCCTTTCTTCCCATGGAGAAGATCATGATCATTTCCGCCGTCCAGGGTCCGATGCCGTTTAAAGTGACCAGGGTGTCAGCCACTTCCTGATCCTCCATATGCCAGAGGGCAGAAAGGTCCACGATCTTATCATGGATCTTTTCAGCGGTCTTTCTGATGTAGGTGGCTTTTCTCATGCTGATGCCCAGGGCCTGGATCTCTTCCAGGCTGGCCTTATAGATCTTCTCAGGCGTGATTTCTCCGAAATGGGCAAGAAATCTCTTCCAGACCGTTTCTGCGGCCTTCATGGAAATCTGCTGACCGACGATGTTATTCATGAGGCTTCTGAAAAGATCCTCATCCACTTCTCTTTCATACAAGGGGAGTTTCTCCATGGCTTTGCCAAGGAGCCTGTCTTTCTTTTTCAGGCCTTCGTATTCTTCCGGGGTGAATGTCAGTGTCGCCATAATGTACTCCTTTCTCGCTGGGATGCTGTTTTCTCGTTACTTCTGATTTTATTATAAAGGGTTTTTCACAGCGGGAAAAGAGAAACCGAGGAAAGGAAAAGGCTTGATGGATGTGCAGCGGGTTTCTGGATGAGCGTATGGAATCGAAAAGCCGCTTGAATGAAAGAAGTATATAGAATAAACTCATATGAATATGGCCTGGAAATAAAGGGTTTGAGCAGCCTGCAAGGAATAAAGAATATAGAGAAGTATTGCAGAAGGTAAGAGAAGCATCAGGAGGAAACTATGAGAGAAATTTTTATCGCGGACATAAGCAGAAGGTTCAAGTGGATTCATCTGCTCATAATAGGACTGGGCTGCCTGGTGGTCTATTTCATCGATGTGCAGGCGGATTTCACCTACTGGGAGAGAGCGGGCGTAAAGATCCTTCTTTTTCTTGTGGTTCCCCTCATCTATGTCTGGTTCATGCCGAGAATGGACCTGTTTTCCATATTCAGACAGAAGGAGAGAACCGGAGGACTGAA
>RZYZ01000396.1 GCA_009930125.1 Clostridia bacterium
CTGGACAACAGCATCAACATCAATACATTAAGGCATTCCTATGCGGTGCACATGCTATCAGGAGGAGCTGACCTCACCACGCTGTCGCTGCTTCTGGGGCATAATGACATTAAGGCTACAGCAGTTTATCTCAAACTGGTGAAGAACAAGAAATTCAAAGAAGTATATGAAGATGCCCATCCGCGGGCATAATAAACAGGAGGAGAAACAAATGAAAAGAGCTATATTAATTGTACTGGATTCAGTGGGAATCGGTGAAATGCCGGATGCGCATCTATATGGTGATGTGGGTTCCCATACATTGGGAAATATCGCCAAAGCGGTGAAGGGAATGGACATTCCTAACCTGGAGGCACTGGGACTGGCCAATATCGAACCACTGGAAGGCGTCAGACCCCAGGAAAATCCTCTGGGTGCCTACGGAAAGTCTGCAGAGCTTTCCATCGGAAAGGATACCGTGACAGGACACTGGGAAATGGCAGGGGTCATTCTGGAAAAGCCACTGAATACCTATCCTGAAGGCTTCTCCAAAGAGATCATGGATGCTTTTGAGACGAAAATCGGAAGGAAGACCCTTGGAAATGAAGTGGCCTCCGGTACGGAAATCATCGAGCGATTAGGGGATGAGCATGTGAAGACAGGCTATCCCATAGTCTACACATCCGCGGATTCCGTATTCCAGATCGCAGCCCACGAGGATGTGATTCCACTGGAAGAGCTGTACCGCTACTGCGAGATCGCGAGAGAGATGCTTGTGGGAGACTGGCAGGTAGGTCGTGTCATTGCAAGACCTTTTGTGGGAGAATCCGGAAGCTATACAAGAACATCCAACAGAAAGGATTATTCTCTTGATCCTTTCAACAAGACCATTCTGGAGTATGTCAAGGAAGATGGACAGAATGTCATGTGTGTAGGAAAGATCGAAGATGTCTTCAATAAAATCGGCGTAACCCATGCGGTTCACACGAAGAACAATCTGGAAGGCGTGGCAGAGACCCTGAACTATATGAAGCAGGATCTTCCTGGCCTCATCTGGTCGAATCTGGTGGATTTTGACATGAAGTTCGGACATCGTAATGATTTCAATGGCTACTACAATGCTATAAAGGAGTTCGATGAAAAGCTGCCTGAAATCATGGAGAACCTCAAAGAGGACGATATCCTCATCATCACCGCGGACCATGGCTGCGATCCTACGACGGAATCAACGGATCATTCCAGAGAATATGTACCACTCTTGGTTTACGGAGAAAAGGTAAAGGCTGGCGTGGATTTGGGCGTGCGCAAAACCTTTGCTGATTTGGGACAGACCATTTCCGAATATTTAGGATTGGATGCAAATTTTGAGGCGGAAAGCTTTTTACATGAAATTTTGAAGTGATTTTTCTTGTAGTAAAATTCATTCCATTGCAAGTGAAAATAAGGGTGTTTTAAAAGCGGTAATCACCAAACAACGTGGCTATCGCTTTTTTGAGGGCTTGGTTTATTTTAGCACAATGCCCCAAAGTGGTTCATTAGGAGGGGTATTATGAAAAAAGTAAAGGGTAGGTTTGGCTTATCATTGCTTTTATGTCTGCTTATCGCTTTATATATAATGAATGGTTTCAGGCGATTAGATG
>RZYZ01000397.1 GCA_009930125.1 Clostridia bacterium
TTCCCATGAGCTGCGCACGCCGCTTCAGATCATCAAGACCAATGCGGAAGCTCTGGCTTATGATCTCATTCCAAAAGATAAGGCAGTGCAGGTCATTGAGAAGGAAGTGGATAGCCTCGGTGAACTGGTGGAGGATATCATGATTTTATCCAAACTGGATGCCAGAGTCGAGGAGCAGAGATCTGAGGTGGGAGACCTTAGAGAAACACTGGCTTACACCATGGAACGGTTCTCCTCTATCATGGAAGAGAAAGGAATTAGAGCAGAATATGATTTCCAGGAGAGTCCGGTATATTTTCTGTATGATGAGAAGATGATGGAGCGGGCGCTTAAGAATCTGTTGGACAATGCTGTCAGATATGCGAAAAGCCTTGTAAAGGTCACACTGAAAGAGGCGGAGGGGAGAATCATTCTAGGGATATCGGATGACGGACCAGGAATTAATAAGGAAGACCGCCAGAAAATTTTCGATCGATTTTATAAAGGATCCAAAGGACATCATGGAATTGGTTTATCCATTGTGAAGTCGCTCATCACTTCCTATGATGGAAGAATCGAACTCACCACCGGGAATCATGAGACAAGGTTCACCATCTTTCTTCCGGCCAGGAAGAGCGAATGAATCATGACAAGCGAAAACCTGAAAAGTGAATAAATTCAGATAGAATCCATCTGAAGAGGCAGCAATGCTTACTGAGAATGTGAAAACCTGAGACGAACACCTATTGGTGTCTTGTCTCGGGTTTTTCTTGTGTTTTATGCTCTGTCTCGAGTTTTCATATATGAACATACACTTCAATCTGCAACAGTTCTGCGTGGATTTCAGGGCGTTTTTTCGGAGAAGCGTGAGCATCATGAAGATAAAATGAGAATGTAGTGAGGAAGGCGAAACAATCTTCACTTCATCTTGAAAGACTACAAGAAAGGAGAGCAGAAAAATGATTCATCCATCCTATCGGAATGAACTGAAATATCTCATCACGCCGGAGTCAAGGATTATTCTTTCCAATCAGCTGAAATACATTCTGAAGCGGGATCATCATGTGGAGGGGAAGGGCTATGTCATAAAGAGTCTTTACTTTGACACGGTGGAGGACCAGGCCCTTCAGGATAATCTTATGGGCGCACCCTTCAGGGAGAAGTTCAGAATCAGATGCTACAACGAAGATTATGATTTTCTGAGACTGGAGAAGAAGGTGAAGCACCTGAGCAAAGGATATAAGTCGTCCTGTGTTCTGACAAGAGAGGAGACAGAGCAGATTCTACAGGGGGACCATGAGTTTCTCAAAGAGAAGAAGGACCCTCTTTTTCTGGAGTTCTATGCAAAGCTTGTGTCAGAGCATCTGAAGCCCAGACTCATCGTGACCTATTTCAGAGAGCCTTTTCTGCTGAAGGCCGGCAATGTGCGCGTTACGCTGGACTATGATCTGAGATACTCAAGGAATGTGGAGAGGTTTCTTGAAAGAGACTGCACCTATTTTCGTGAATCCGGGGCAAAATGCCTTCTGGAGGTAAAATACGATACCTTTCTTCCGGATCTCATAAAGGCGATTCTGAAGAATCACTGCCCTCTACGAACAGCCAATTCAAAATATGTCAGCGGTCGCATGATAACGGGC
>RZYZ01000398.1 GCA_009930125.1 Clostridia bacterium
ACAAAAGTTTTTCTTGACACTTCCTGAAAATTTTCTATAATGAGATATAACAAAGCAAAGATGAGAAGAGTACATCATGGTTAATGTTTTAGAGAGTCGGGGATGGTGCAATCCCGGTACATGAACATGATCGAAGAACACCTCGGAGCTGCCAGAGGAAAGGAAACGAGTAGACCTGGACGGACCTCCCCGTTATAGGAGTCGGATATCGACAGATCCACTGTCTGTATCTTAAAAAGTGAGCTTTTTCAAAGCTAAACTGGGTGGTACCGCGGAAGCCTTTCCTTTCGTCCCTATGTAGGGATGGAGAGGAATTTTTTTATTTTTAGGAGGAAAACGCCATGTACAAACCGACCATGACCTTGAAAGAGACCCAGAAAGCCATCAAGCTCATCAAAGTGTTCTTCGAACACGAACTTTCCGAAAGACTGAACCTCACTAGAGTGTCTGCTCCTCTTTTTGTGGAGAAAGGCACTGGCTTAAACGACGACCTCAACGGGATCGAAAGACCCGTGGCATTTGATATCCTGGATTCAGGTAAAGAAGTGGAAATCGTCCAGTCTCTGGCCAAATGGAAAAGAAAAGCATTGAAGGACTATGAATTTTCCCTTGGGGAAGGACTTTATACCAACATGAATGCCATCAGGCGTGATGAGAAACTGGATCACATCCACAGCATCTATGTGGATCAGTGGGACTGGGAAAAGATCATCGGAGAAGGTGACAGAAACCTGGAGACCCTGAAAGATACAGTCTGCATCATCTACTCCATCTTCAAGGATGCGGAACTGCTTCTTGCAAAGAAGTATCCATTCCTGAAGCCTCAGCTGCCTGAGGCCATCACTTTTATCACCTCCCAGGAGCTCTATGAGAAATATCCTGACAAGTCAGCCAAAGAAAGAGAAAGCGCTTTTGCAAAGGAAACAGGCGCATTCTTTCTCATCGGCATCGGAGATCATCTCACCAGCGGCGAGAGACATGACGGCCGTGCACCGGATTATGACGACTGGAGCTTAAACGGAGATCTGCTCTTCTACAACGCTGTTCATGATGAGGTTCTGGAACTTTCCTCCATGGGCATCCGCGTGGACAAGGAGACGCTGCTGGCTCAGCTGAAGAAATCCGAGAAAGAAGACCGCACAAGTCTTCCTTTCCATTCCCTTCTTCTGGAAGGGAAACTGCCTCAGACCATGGGCGGCGGAATCGGCCAGTCCAGAATCTGTCAGTTCCTTCTGAAGAAGTACCACATCGGAGAGGTGCAGAGCAGCATCTGGCCTGAAGAAATGAGAAGTGAACTGGCCCTGAAAAACATTTCTCTCCTTTAGCAATCAGCATTCTCCTTATGATGAAAGGCAGGCTCCGCGCTCCGCTTTGCATGCCTTTCATCATACTTGCATAAAATCATGGATAAAAGCTCCCTCGGCATTCACTGCTGAGGGAGCTTTCTTATCCTGTTTATATTCTATTCCTGTGGTTTCATGGTCGGGAACAGTATGATGTCTCTGATGGAATGTGCATCCGTCAGGAACATGACGATACGGTCCACACCGATGCCCAGTCCGCCTGTTGGAGGCATACCTGTTTCCAGGGCACTCATGAATTCCTCATCGATC
>RZYZ01000094.1 GCA_009930125.1 Clostridia bacterium
GCTTAGTCGTTATAGGAGCAGCCATGAAAAGAAGTCTGAAAACGCCTCGGCCTGAATTTCTGCATAGAAGGATTTCAGCCAGAAGAATCACTCTGCTCATATCTACCGTTCTTCTGATGTCGCTGATCTTCTCCGGCATCGGTTTTGCCATTCAGCGGAGCATCCAGAAACTGCTCGTTGAAGAGCTCAGACATTCAGCGCTGAATACGGCCATCGCAGCCTCCGCATTCATAGAAGCGGATCTTGCGCCCTATGAAGCGCTCTGGGAGAAAGACAGCTATGAAACAGGAGACTATGATGCGCTTTACTATCAGAAAATGCAGACCATCCTGAGAGACATCCGGAAGGAAACCAATGTGGCCTTCATCTATACCATGAAAAAGGCTGCGGAGGAGAAGGTCATGTATCTTCTGGATGGAGAAGATCCCGAGAGCGCTCTTTTTTCACCCATTGGCACCTTGGAAAAGATGGATCCCTATCAGAAGAGCGTACTGGATGGAAAAGGGCCAGGAAGCACGGGTATGCTTTTCTGGGAAGGCTGGGGAGAATTTATCACCGGCAATGCCCCCATCAGAAGCGATGATGGAAGGATTCTCGGTTTTGTAGGGGTGGACATCGGTACAGCCACAGTCACAGCCCTCATGAGTCGAGTGGATCTGCTGATCCGACTGGTGGCGGTTCTCATGATCCTTCTTTCCACCCTCTATACCTATAGAATCGTGGAAGACCGGTTCAAGGCCTATCATGAAGACTATCTGACCAAGCTCTATAACAGAAGGCATCATGACAGGCAGCTGGAGATGCAGATCAGGAAAGTGCGAAAAAAAGGGGGATTTCTATCGGTCATGATGATCGATGTGGATCACTTCAATAGCATCAACGATGATCATGGACATGAAACGGGAGATCGCATGCTGAGGTATGTGGCTGATGTCATCAGAAGAAATCTCAGCATCACCGATATCTGTTCCAGAATCGGCGGAGATGAATTCAACGTCATTCTGCCGGGCGTTTCTCTGGAAGAGACGAAAAAAGCGGCTGCGGGTATTCTGAAAGAACTGGAGTCTCAAGAGGGAGACCTCAAGGTCAGTGTCAGTATCGGTGCAGCTCAGTGGAAAGAAACCATGGATAGAGCGATGCTCACAGAAGCTGCGGACCAGGCCATGTATGAGGCTAAGAGAGCGGGACGCAATCAGGTTCATGTCATGGAGGAGTTCCATTAAAAAAGCAGGGAGGGAGAACATTGGACAAGAGGATCATGAAGAAGACGGGAGACCTGATCAGAAAACCAAGAGATGCAGGGTATCTGTCGAAACTGTCCTACTATATGATCACGGTACTGCTGTGTCTGGGACTCATCCTTCTTTCCCAGGGCATCAAGAATCATTTCATGAAGGAACTGGGAAAGAATGCGGAAAATCTCGCCAGAGGCTATTCACACAGCCTGCGTAAAAGCATAGAAGCAAGTTCTGTGGTGCAGCAGATGATTCATGACAAGCTCAAGGGGATTTCCGCAATCATCAGCACAACGGAAAGGGAGATTGAGAATGAAGACCTGAAGAGACTTTCCGCCCAGATGAATGTGGATGAGATTTCTGTCTATGAGCAAGTACAGGTTATCCTGTCCAATGTGGAGTCCTATGTGGGCTGGACATCCCCTGAAGGGCATTCTGCTCGTGACTTTCTGGATTCAGAGCTGAGTTACTATGTGGAGCCCATTAGAAGAAACGCCGTCACCGGTGAGCTTTTTCTCTATGGCTATGAACGGATGACCGATGGCCGCATTGTTCAGGTGGGCATCACTGCGGAAAAAGTGAATGCACTCCTTGGCGGATTCCAGCTCAACAATCTTCTCGAAGAAATGCTCACCCATGAGGGGGTCCGGTATGTAAGGTTCATCTCTATGGAAGGGATCGTTTTAGGCAGCAGTGACGGCCTGGGCATCGGAAGCATTCTCGAGGAGAAAGAAACGCAGACCCTTTCCAGCGCTCTGGATATGGGGACCTTTCCTGTGGTTCCTCAGGAAGAAGTCCATGAGTTCAGAGAACCGGTCCTTTTATCGGAAACCCAGGCGGGAACGCTCCTTGTAGGCATCGCCCTGGATGGGGTGAGAGCCTCCATCGGGGAGCTTGTGAGAAGCATGACGGTGGTGATGGTGATGATCTACCTGGCTGCGATCCTCATCATCTATCTCCTCCAGGACAAGAGCAGGAAGCTCTATGAACTGGCCTACACCGATGAGATCACAAAGCTGCCCAATGCGAAATATCTGAGAAGAATCCTGTCCTATGAACTCAGGCAGAATCCGAGAAAGCAGCTTGCGCTGATTCTGGTCCATGTGTCCAGATTCAGCAAAGTCTCCATGACCAGAGGTTATGAGCAGGGAGAATCCATCCTTGTGGAGGTAGCCAGAAACATCAGCGCGCAGAAGATAAAAGGCACATCTCTTTTCCGCTATGCCGATGAAAGATTTCTGATCCTTGTAAAAGAATACGGGGAGAGAGAAAAACTCTCCAGAATCATGGAGAATCTCAGCCACATGATGGCGGACACGGAGGAGAAGTATTCAGAGAAAAGATCCAGCACCCTTACTTTCGGCGCACTGGAGATCGGTGAATCCTACAGGAGCGAGGTGAAAGCGCTGAAGGATGTTCTCATCGCACTGAATCAGGTGAAGGGGGAAGAAGGAAAGCCCTATGCGTTTTTCGATGACGTCATGGAGAGAAACGTGTTACGGGAAAATGAGCTGGAGAACGAACTGAAGCGCTCCATAGCAGAGAACCATCCGGATAGGATTTTTCTCATGTATCAGCCCCTGGTTGATGCACAGGAGGAGAAAGTCGTGGGTCTGGAAGCGCTGGCCAGGATGCGTTCAGAGAAATATGGCCTGGTATCGCCTCTTGAATTCATCGGCATCGCAGAAAAGAACGGACTCATGGTGGAGCTGGGCAGACTTATTCTGGAGAGAGCCATGGATTTTCAGAAGGAGCTTCTTGATAAGGGATACAGAATCCGCATGTCGGTGAACATCTCCCCCATACAGCTCATCCAGGATGATTTCCTGTCCATGCTGAAAAGCATCCTGGAAAAGACCGGAATGGATCCGGCTTTCCTGGAGCTGGAAATCACGGAATCGGTGTTTCTGGACAGCTATGAAGGGGTCAATCGTATCCTGAAGCAGGTGAGGGAGATGGGATTTCATATCGCCATTGATGATTTCGGCACTGGGTATTCCTCCTTCGCGCGGCTCAAGGAACTCCATATAGATTCGGTGAAGATCGATCAGTACTTCATCCGGAAGATCACGAAGCTGAATCCTTCCGATCTCATCACAGGAGACATCATCACCATGGTGCATAAATTCGGTCTCACCGCCGTGGCGGAAGGGGTAGAAACCAGAGAAGAGCGGGACTATCTGATTAAAGAAGGTTGCGATGTGCTCCAGGGGTACTATTACAGCAGACCCCTTCAGGAAGAGGATGTCTTACGCTATTTGGAAGAACAATAAACCTTGAAAGAGGAAGAAAGATAAAGAAGAACAGCCGGTGTCAGTGCCGGTGAGAGGAGAACAAACATTGGGGATATGGACTTTACTGAGAGATCATAATGAAATACTGCTCCTGTCTGCACTGATTCCTGCAGTATCTCTGGGGCTGGTCCTTCAGATGAGGCATTGGAAACAGAAGAAGAAGCTTACCATGGCCAGGAGGCATGTGGAGATGGGGCTACGCTTCTATGATGAGGATGATCGCTTTCTGTCCATAAAGGACAAGGATTGCAGGTACTACCTGATCAATACCGCCCATGTATCGGCTCTTCAGAAGACGAAGGAAGACTTCATCGGGAAAAGAGACGAGGATGTCTTTGAAAAGGGGCTGGCGGAGAAGCTGCGTGAAGCAGACGAGAAGGTGCTTCAGGCCGGGGAGAGAATCCGGCAGGAGATCACCTGGCAGGGGCGTATCTATAGAATGCACAAATTTCCGCTGACCCTGCCCCACGGAGAGAAAGGGGTGGGTGCCCGTGCGGAAGACATCAACGATGCGGTGAAAAGAAGAGAAGAGCGTGAACGGGTCATCCGTCGCAATGAGATTCTTCTTGATGTTTCCGCCAAGGATTTCAGGTCCACCCATGAGCAGCTGGATTATGTACTGAAGCAGGCGCTGGTGATGACGGAATCCAGTTACGGCTATATCTATCTCTATGATGCATTGGAACGAACCTTTATGCTGGAGAATTTCGCGCAGAATGGGGTCGTCACCACCGGCAGAAAAGAGAAGAAGCAGATCTACCGTCTGGACAGGATGGGTTTGTGGAGCGAATCCGTGAAGACCGGTAAACCCATGATCCATAACGGAGCGTCGGATCCGGCATCAGAGAAACTTCTTACCGGTGCCTCCGCTTTTAATATGATGACGGTACCGGTAATCATGGAGGAGAAAGTCGTGGCTGTCATCAGTGTGGCCAATACGCCGGAAGGATACAGCACGATGGATGCGGAAGAGCTGTCTCTACTGATGACCGGTGTCTGGAATGCCAAGGAGAGAAGAGAATCCACCGTGGAGCTAAAGAAAGCGAATCTGGACCTGGCGGAAAACAAGGACAAGCTGGCACTGATTCTCAATTCCTCCGTAGAAGGCATCTATGGCATGGATGTGGAAGGCAATTTCACCTTCATCAACAAGTGCACTGAAACTTCTGGGCTATGAGGATGCCCAGGAGCTCATCGGAAAAAACTGCCATGAGATGATCCATCACAGCACAGAAGAGGGGTTACCCGTTCCCCGTGAGCGCTGCCGCATCTATGATGCCATCGACCATGGGGATACTATGACGGATGAGGGAGATGTTTTTCACCGGAAAGACGGCAGCTTCTTCCCCGTAAAGTATTCAACCCATCCTCAGGTCCTCGAGGGCGAGATCATAGGCTCTGTAGTGACCTTTTCTGACATCACGGATCGAAAGAAGCAGGAGGAGGAAGTACTCTATCTCAGCTATCATGATGCACTCACCGGCCTCTACAACCGGACCTATCTGGAGAAGATCAGAACGGATCTCACCAGTGAGAAGAATATGCCTCTCTGCGTTGTGGTGGGGGATGTCAACGGGCTGAAGCTCTCCAATGATATCTTCGGTCATAAGAAAGGGGATGAGTTCTTAAGAAGAATCGCGGAAATCATCGAATCAAGTACCAGAGAGGAGGATCTTCTCTTCAGAGTCGGCGGGGACGAGTTCTATCTCTTCTTCAAGAATACACAGGAAGAGACCGAGCAGAGAATCATGGAACGCATCACCCGTTCCATCAGCGAAGAGGATTTTCACGGGATACGCGGCGGTATCGCCCTGGGCTTATCGGTCATGAAGACAGAAGAGGCATCCCTTGAACATGTCATGAACGATGCCGAGCAGAAAATGTATCGGGAAAAGACACTGAAGAAGAACAAGGAGAGCATAAGGCAGCTCCAGAACGTCATAGAGATCATCATGAAGAAGGAAGAGGAACGCATCCATGCGGAAAACACCATGAAGATCGCCGAGGCCATGGGCGCATCCATGGGCATGACGGAAGAGGAACTGACCAAACTCAAGGATGCCGCCTATGTCCATGACATCGGAAAAATCACGAAGATCATGAGCAGCAGCGATGAAAATCCCTTGACTGTAAGCAGAAAAGACCATGCGGTCATCGGCTACAGGATCCTCAATTCCTTCGAGCAGACCATGGATCTGGCTAGAATCGTCCTGTCGCACCATGAGAAATGGGATGGATCGGGATACCCCAAGGGACTGAAGGGGGAAGAAATCCCGCTTCTTTCCAGAATCATCACCGTGGCGGAGCGATACGACAGGCTCACCTCAGATTTCGGCAGGAATCCCCTGAAAAGAGAGGAAGCCCTGGAAATCATGAAGTCCGAGTCCGGAAGGATCCTGGATGGGACCCTTGTGGATGTCCTTGCAAGACTGGAGGAGAACCCGGAGAAGAAAACGGGCAGTGGAGGCCAGTAGAAGAAATGCAGGAAGAGAAATCTGGTGTTTATTCCGGTTCTTTACCTCACTGGGAGCAAGGACCGGGATTTCAGAATATTTCCATTGTGTCATTGGTGAATTTTTCCTATGGCGTGGTAAAGATAGGGACAGATATGATATCATAGCTTTATATGAAATTTTACGAACGATATGAGAGTGAAGACTTTTCATGCAGGGGGAAATGTCTTCCATTTGCATGCACGGAAGAAAATGACTTTACTGTAAGGGGAGGCTGAAAAGATTGAGTCAGAATAAAGTGAAGAGAACGTATCTGGGCCTCTATGTCCTGGCGTTCATAGGGGTGACCGTTATTTTTCTCATGGTCGGGTTTACCATGGTCAACGTACTTGGCGACTATGTTCAGACTGAAATGATGAGAAGTGCCACTTATACTGCCAGAAGTTATTCTCATACCATGGAGAAGAACATGGAGGCCTATGATACGGTGACGGAACTCATCGAGGAGAAAATCGAAACCGCAGCCGATACACTGACAAGCTTTATGGGTACTCAGAGTCTGAATCTTACAGAATGGGCGGAAAGACTTAATGTGGATAGCATCGATGTGTATGATAAGGATGGGGTGGTCATCCGTTCCTCCATCCCCGGAAACATCGGATGGTCTGTACACGAAGGACATCCTGTCCATGAATTCTATATGAGTACGCTCCAGCGCTCCATGGGTCCCATTAGAGTGAACACCATTTCCGGACGGGAGTTCAAATACGGTTACTACAGGCTGGAAAGCGGAGGATTTCTCCAGATTGGCGTTTCCGCAGACCATATCCGTTCTTTTGCCGATGATTTCGATATGATCACAAGCTTCAATGAGATGAGAAACGGAAATGAGAAGCTTCACCTGACCTTCCTCAGCCTGGAGGGAGAAGTTCTGGCCAGTACGCAGGCAGGGCGAAGCGGTGAAATCCTCTCAGACGAATCCATTCTGGAAATGCTGAAGAAGGAGGAGGAGACCGGCTTCTATACTGAGATCGGAGAGGAGAACGTCTACCAGGTCTATGTCCCTGTATACAGCGAGGGCATTCGAAGGGGCACCCTGGCGGTGGCGGAAAGCACTGCGGAAAAGGATCTGCTGCTTCAAAGACTCCTTCTGGTGAGCAGCTTTATACTATTAGCTATATACGACGCATTTCTTTTCCTTTTCGTCAGTTCCTACAATCGGTTCAAGCGTCTCATGAATCTGGCTTATTTCGATCAGGACAGTGGTCTGCCCAATAGGGAACACCTCAGATCCTATCTGGAGGATGAGCGCTTTACGGACGGTACAAAGAAGGCGCTGATGCTGGTTCGTCTGTTTCCTCATCTGTCCATGAAAATGGAGATGCCCTCGGAAATGGGAATCAGTTTCATGCAGGAGGTGGAGACCAGACTGGAAGAGCTCACCTCCTATCCGGTACATTTCTTCTATCTTTCAGAGAATCAGTTCGTGCTGATCACGGAGGAGTACAGAAACAAGCTGGATCTCATTGCACTGATTGATCAGGTGACGATACTTGCGAAGCAGAAATTCGGCAGTACAGCGACCACGGAGTATATGAACATCACCTTCGGCATCACGGAGATGGATGAAAACAGAAAATCCATGAAGCAGCTCATCAAGGAAGCGAAGGTTTCTCTTTCCAGCATCAGTGATGTGGATGGGGTGAACTATGCGTTTTTCTCCTACCATACAGGACGGAAACTGCAGATGGAGGACATGATCGCAGGGGAGCTGGGTGAAATCATCCGGGATGTGAACAGAGGAGGCGTGCACCTACTCTATCAGCCCATCATCTCCATGAAAGACGGCACTGTATCCTCCTTTGAGGC
>RZYZ01000399.1 GCA_009930125.1 Clostridia bacterium
GCCCTTGAGTGCTCTCTTTTCATGGAAGACTTTTCTGTTTCTGGGCTCCACATAAATCTGGACGATTTCTTCTCCTTTTCTCTTGCCTGTATTTCTCACCTGCAGCGTGACCAGGGGACCTTCCACTTTCAGCTCCGAATAGGCGAAGCTTGTGTAGGAAAGACCGTGACCGAAGGGATATCTCACCGGCTGATCCAGAAGGTCATAGTGTCTGTACCCGACGAAGATGCTTTCTCTATGTTCAGCTGTCTTCTCCAGACCCGGATAATAGGTGCTGGAAATCACATCCTCGTATGTCAGAGGATAACTCTCCGCCAGTTTTCCGGAAGGGTTCCATGTTCCGGTGAGAACATCCGCTAAGGCTCTTCCACCTCCTTGTCCAGGCAGGTAGCCATGAAGAATAGCTTTCACCTGGTCTTCAAAAGGCAGCTCCACAGGGGAACCCCCTGCCAGGATCACGATGACTTCCTTATGGACCGCTATGATTTCCGAGAGGAGCTTCAGCTGATTCTCCGCCAGTCTCATGTGCTTTCTGTCCACACCTTCCGCTTCACTGCCTTCATCAAGACCTGCAAAGAATAGAACGAGATCGGATTTTCGTGCCAGGTCCAGGGCTTTTTTCCCCAGAGCTCTGTCTTTACGGCCCAGTCTTCTATACCCCTTCTCATAGCCTATGACCTCAAGGCTCGTATCCTCCAGAGCTTCCTTGAGACTCACTAGTTTCACCGGCTCAATGAGCGAGCTGCCAGCACCTTGGTATCTGGGATTTTCAGCGAAATCACCGATGACGGCGATACGCTTTCCACTATCCTGTAGTGGCAGGACTTCGTCCTCATTCTTCAGCAGAACAATGGATTTTCTGGCCGCATCCACTGCTTCCTGGTGATGCTTCTCATGCATGGCCTTTTGATCCGTAAGGGTCCATCTCTCTGTTTCTTCTGAGGCTGACTCCTTCTTCAGATCACCGAAAATATGCTCCCTGCCAAGAGTCCCTTCAATCAGGGTCAGAAGCTTATCCACCTGCAGATCCACCACATCCTCGGAAATATCCTTTCTGTTCACAGCTTCCACAATTTCCTCATCGGTCATCCCGAATGTCGAGGGCATCTCCAGCGTATTTCCTGCTAGAAGCCCACGAACCCTGTCATTGTTTCCACCCCAGTCGGTGACAACGACACCCTGGAATCCGAAATCTTCAATCAGGGTCTTTCTGAGCAGTTCAAGGTGTTCATTGGCAAAGGTGCCATTGACCTTATTATAGGATGTCATAAGGGTTTTGGGGTTTCCTTCCCTGACCGCATATCTGAATCCTTCCAGATACAGTTCATGGAGAGCCCGTTCATCGACGATTTCATCCATGATCATTCTCCTAGTCTCCTGAGAATTCACAGCGAAATGCTTCGGGCAGGCGGATACGCCCTCTTTCTGTATCCCTCTTGTCATAGCTGCTGCAAGTTTTCCGCTCAGATAGGGATCCTCGGAGAAATATTCGAAGTTTCTTCCTCCGAGAGGATTGCGCTTGAGATTCAGTCCCGGTCCCAGTAGCACACTGACTTCTTCCGCCCGGGCTTCTTTTCCCAGCGCACTTCCAACT
>RZYZ01000095.1 GCA_009930125.1 Clostridia bacterium
TACAGTCTGTTGTGATAGGTCCACTGGTCTATGACGCGAAGCGGTCTCTCCACGGTGCCAAGATGGGCCACAGAATCTTCTGTGAGCACAGCCATGCCGTATTCTGTAATGAGATTGGGAATACCATGGTTGATCTCAGGGTCGATGTGATAAGGTCTTCCCGCCAGTACAATTCCCTTGATTCCGTTCTCAGCGATATACTGAAGAGTTTCTTCTCCCTTTTTCTGAACGTCTGATTTATAGCGGTCAATCTCCTCATAGGCCTTTCTGACAGCTTCTCTGACTTCAGGCAGCGTGAGGCTGTAGTGCTTTGAAAGAACCTCATGGAGCTTCTTGTGGAGGTTTTTTCTGTCATAGAAGTTCAGGAACGGATTGAGAAACTTCACTTTATTCAGTGCCAGCACATCCATGTTGTTCTTGATGACTTCAGGATAGGAAGTGACTACCGGGCAGTTGAAGTGATTGTTGGCATGGTCATCCTCCTTTTCTTCATAGGGAAGGCAGGGATAGAAGATGAGATCCACATCTTTTTCCGCCAGATATTCGATATGGCCATGAACCAGCTTTCCTGGATAGCAAACGGATTCGGATGGAATACTGCTCATGCCTTTCTCATAAAGAGGCTTGGAGGACTTCGGAGACAGGAGTACTTTGAAGTCCAGACTGTCGAAGAATGTGAACCAGAACGGATAATTCTCGTAAAGATTCAGCACTCTCGGAATACCGATGGTTCCCCTTCTCTTCTCTTCCGTCACAGTGCTCTTGTACCCGAAGGTTCTCTTATACTTGTAATCGTACATATTCGGCAGAGCTACCTTTTTCTGGATCTTCAGCGGTCTTTCACATCGGTTTCCCGTGATGTATTCGTCGGCACCATCCTTGAAAATATTGATGGTCAGTGGACAGCGGTTGGTGCAGAGATTGCATCTTCTCATTTCAGTTCTTGGGTGCAGTTCTGTGATTTCTTCCAGCGAAAGAAGAGAGGTTTCCTTTCCTTCATGTCTGTCTCGGGCGATCTTTGCCGCACCGAAGGCACCCATGAGTCCAGCGATGTCAGGACGCACTGCTTCTCGTTCCGAAATGAGTTCGAAGGCTCTGAGTACACTGTCATTATAGAAGGTTCCACCTTGCACGATGATTTTTTCACCCATTTCCTTTGGGTCTCTCACTTTAATGACCTTGAACAGCGCATTCTTGATGACGGAATAGGATAGTCCGGAGCTGATTTCTGAAACAGAGGCCCCTTCCTTCTGTGCCTGTTTGACTCTGGAATTCATGAATACCGTGCATCGGGAGCCCAGATCCACAGGTTCGCTGGCTTCCAGGGCGGAAGCTGCGAAGTCTTTCACTTCGTATCCCAGAGAACTGGAAAAGCTCTCAATGAAGGAACCACAGCCTGAGGAGCAGGCTTCGTTCAGCATGATAGAATCGATGGATCCGTCTTTGATGCGCAGGCACTTCATGTCCTGTCCGCCGATATCCAGAATGAAGTCCACCCCTTCCAGGAAATAGTTCGCGGCTTCATAGTGCGCGATGGTTTCGATTTCTCCTATATCGATCCCCAGGGCGGCTTTAATAAGCCCTTCGCCATACCCAGTTACGGTGCTTTGGGCGATGCGGATCCCTTCCGGCAGCGATTCAAGAAGCTCCGTGAGGACTTCTGTTATAAGATTCAGCGGATCTCCCTGGTTACTACCGTAATAGGAATAGAGAATATTCAGATCCTTGTCCAGAAGCACCACCTTTGATGTAGTTGAGCCGGAATCAATACCCAGATAGGCATCGCCCTGATATTCGGATAATGGTTTTCGAGGTGCAACAGCTTTGCTGTGTCTCTCTTTGAAGGCCTGAAATTCCTCCGGTGTCTTAAACAGAGGATCGAGTCTGTTCACTTCCTTGCTGAAGACATCTTTCAGTTTTCCTGCACGATTCATCAGTACTTCCAGCTGGTGAGGATAGTTTTCAAAAGAGGACAGCGCAGCGCCCAGAGCCACATAGAGCTCGGCGTTTTCGGGAATGATGATCTCATCTTCCTTTAGTTCCAGCGTCTCTATGAATCTTTTTCTCAGCTCAGGCAGAAAATGCAGCGGGCCCCCAAGGAAAGCGATTTTTCCCTTTATTGGCCTTCCACAGGCCAGACCTGAAATGGTCTGGTTGACGACAGCCTGGAAGATGGACGCGGAAATGTCTTCTTTCTTCGCCCCTTCATTGATGAGCGGCTGAATATCTGTCTTGGCAAACACGCCGCATCTTGCGGCAATGGGATAGATATAGCTTGAACCCTGTGCCAGAGTATTTACACCCGAAGCATCGGTTTTCAGAAGTGAAGCCATCTGATCGATGAAAGCTCCGGTGCCTCCGGCACAGGTGCCGTTCATTCTCTGCTCGATGGAGCCGTCGAAATAGGTGATTTTTGCGTCTTCTCCACCCAGTTCGATGGCGACCTCTGTCTCAGGGATGAAGGTCTCCACAGCTCTGGTGGAGGCGATGACTTCCTGTATGAAACGGATATCCAGCCAGGATGCGACGGAGAGTCCTCCTGAGCCTGTAACAGCCACATGGATTTCCCTGTTGCCGAAAGAATCATGAATTTTCTTCATGACACTGACCACCGTACTGCGAATATCTGAAAAATGGCGTTCGTAAGTACTGTATATTATTTTTCTGTTTTTATTCACGACTACAGCTTTTACTGTAGTGGAACCGACATCCAATCCTAAATAAATTTTATCAAGCATTTTATCATGTCTCCTATCATGCACGTAGCAAGTCGATAATAATATAGAATCAATTATATCATTTTTAAATTTTTATTAAAGATAGCAGAAGTTATATTTTTATCTGCAAACTTTATAAAGCATGTTAATCATTACACCATCATCGTAAGCCTTTCTGATAGGAACATCTATTTTTAGTCTGAGAATTTAGATAATCTTAAGAACAGAAAGAACGCAGCCTCGTGAAACTGCGTCCTTGCCTGCTCTACAGCTACTCGCTGCTTTCCATGACCTTTCGAAGAGTGCTGCTGATGAGCTCATAGTCATATCCTTTTCCCATGAGGAATGTATAGAGCTTGTTTTTCAGCTTGTAAGGGTCCGTCTCTCTTTTCATCAGCTGAGCATATTTCTTCTCTGCAAGTTTGAGACAGGAATCCTCCTCCACCGAGGAAGTGCTGAGGGCCTCCAGTGCTTTTTCCATGATGTCTTTGGGGATTCCTTTATTGGATAACTCGAATCTGGCTTTTTTCACCCCTCGTGTCCGAAGTTTCTCCTTGAAGAAAGTTTCAGCATACTTATAGTCATCGATGAGCCTGTACTCCTCCATAAACTGAATCACCCGCTGAATGGTTTCTTCCGTGTACTCCTTCTCCCTCAGTTTCTTTTCGATTTCATGGACGGTTTTCAGACTGCGTTCGATGGAGCGCAGTGCCACATCCTTGGCTTTCATGTACTCATCTTCTCTGGCAAGTTCCAGGAGAAGGTCCGGGTCCACTTTGTCTCCTTTTCTGAGGGATTTCTTGTAGATGAGTTCTTTATGGCAGGATATGAGAAATTCATCATCCGCGAAGATGCTGACCCGATCCTTATTTTTCTTGTTCTCACTGATCATCGTGATGGTCTTCATCGTTTTCCCCCCTTAATCGGTAGATTGTAGGACCGTCAAAGACTTTTCTGCTCACTGCTAAGATATCTTCCAGTGTGACGTTTTCCAGTTTGTCCAGATCATTCTGAAATGCCATGGGCTCCTCTTCATTGAGCAGCTCATCCAGTATGAAGGAAGAGAGGTCATGGATATTATCCAGAGTTCCGTAGATGCTTGTTCTAAGGACTTTCTTCATGATCAGGAGATCCTCCTGATGGAAATAGGCACCTTCTTTGATCTCCTCAAGAATGTTCAGAATGAGTTCTTCTGCATCGTCGATGCTTTCATCCGGTACCTGGGTGTAGATGAGTAGATTCTGCATCTTCTCTGTAAGCTCCAGATCAGAATATACATCATAGGCCAGCCCTCTGTTTTCTCTAAGCTCCCTGAACAGAATGGAGTTACCGCTGACGCCCAGCTTGTAGTTCAGCACGCGCAGAGGAAGCTTCTCTTCTTCTGATATGGAGAAGGAATACAGTATGCCAAGGGTGGACTGTTCCATGTCTTTGTATGCGGTATGTCTGCCTGGGATGTTCTTTTCAAACTTCAGACTGAGAGGCTTCGCCTTTCCGTTTTTCCAGGAAAGGAAGCAGGTTTCCACCAGACTTCTGATCTCATCGTGTGCTCTGTCACTGATGAGAACCACAACAGTATTCTCCGGAAGATAGTGTGCTTTATGAAAGGCTTCCAGTCTGTCCCTGGTGAAGGAAGTGATGTTTTCCTCGCTTCCGATGACATCATATTTCAGAGGACTCTTCTCGTAGGCGCTATAATATAGATTCTTGTGTGTGGTCTCTTCCGCATCATCATTGGAAGCCCTCAGCTCAGAAATGATGACCCCTTTCTCCTTCTCGAGTTCCTGTTCATCAAAGCTCGGATATAGAAGCATATCTCGCAGCAGTGCAAGGCTGTTCTCCAGTTCCTCAGATAAGGCGGAAATGGAGAAAACGGTGGAGATATAGTCCGTATAGGCATTGAAATCTCCACCCAGATGTTCAATTCTGCTGTTCGGGGATGCATTGTCATCAAATTCAGTCCCTTTGAAGAGCATGTGTTCGATGAAATGGGATATACCCTTCTCTTCCAGGGATTCCTGCAGAGACCCCACTTTCACGGCCAGATTCAGGGAGAACAGTTTCCCGGGCTTTTTCACCGTGACCAGGGTGATTCCGTTCTCAAGAATGGTCTTTTTGTAATCAATCATTATGAATCTCCATTCATCAGGTATTTTTCTTAGCTTTCAGAACCAGTGGAATCGAGTTTTCGGTAAAGGGGTCCTTGTTGAAATTTCCGTAGACCTCAATGTCCTTGAATCCAATCTTCGTAAGCTCTGTCACCAGCTCGTCCTTGAGCAGTGGCAGTAAATAGACCGAGGATTCCCGGCTTTCGTCCTGTGTGCTCAGGATGGAGGCGAACTCTATGGTGCTGGACGACACGTCGTAGTTGTAATTCCTTTCAAACTGGATTCCTTTTTCAGGCACCTGTATGGTAGGCAGATGGTCGATGTCCTGAGAGAGAATCCGCTCGTAGTTGATGATCTGGATGATGAGATCCCCCTCCTCGGACAGGAGATCATATGCGCTTTTAAGGAATGCTCTCACCTCATCCATTGATTTCAGGTGGACCAGAGAATTTCCTATGATATAGATTCTTCTGAGTCCTCCATCACTGACCAGCTCAATATTCAGCATGTCGGATACGACAAAATCGGGTGAAACCCCTTCCCTTGCCGCTTTTTCGTCTGCTTTTTCGATCATGGCTTCTTCCAGATCCAGTCCGCAGGCTGCAATGCCATCTCTGATCAGATGAATCGTATAGCTGCCTGTGCCGCAGGCCACATCAAGAACCTTGTCTCCTGGCTCCAGTCCTTCTCTCAGAAAAGAGTAGGTATTCTGGTTTTCAGGAAATATGTCATCATAATATTTTACCAGCATTTCATAAAACTTCACTTAAGTTACTCTCCTTCAAACGATTGATGATTCCATCAGATACTGTCACAGTCGTGACATACTCTCAATCTATAATAATACATACAATAATATAACACAAAATCCGCTGGTGTTGTATCAGCATTACCGAACACCTGTAGCATAAAAAGGTGTGAAGATGGTATAATAAGAGAAAACTGATATGGTACAAAAGGGTGATGAAATGAATTATAAATATACAGAAATCATGGATTATCTGAGATCCGAAATCGAGAAGGATGTCTATACAGACAAACTTCCCTCCATCCGTGGTCTTGCAATCAAGTTCGCCTGTTCGAACTCTACAGTCATCAAAGCCTATAACGAGCTGGAAGCCTTGTCTCTGGTCTTCTCCGCCCCTAAGAGCGGATATTACATCAACAGAAACAAGAAACGTGGAACCAGTGACTTTGATTTCTTTTCGGGTGTTCCGAACAATCGCAATCTGCCGATGGAATCACTGAGAAAGATTTACGATCAGCTTCTGGAAGACAAGAGCAGAAGTCTATTGAACTACAGCTATCCCATGGGATATAACCTTCTGAGGGAGCATCTGCTCATGGAGATGCACAATCCGGACATCAGTCTGGAATCTGTGCTCATAACAGAAGGCGCGCAAGGAGCCATCGATCTGATTCTGGGCACAAATATTCTGGAGAAGAAAGTGCTGGTGGAGGATCCCACTTATAATATCCTCCTCTCCTATATGGACATCAAGAATATCCCACATGATACGGTAGACAGAAATCAGAACGGAATCGATCTGGAAAGCTTTGAAGAGAAGATGAAAACCGGAGAATTCCAGTTTTTCTTTACCATCAGCAGAAACCATAATCCCCTCGGCACGGATCTGAAGGAAGAGCAGATGAAAAAGATTGTTGCGCTGGCGGAAAAATACGATTTTTACATCATCGAAGATGACTATCTGAATGAATTGTCTAAAGGACCAACTTTCTTTTCGCTGGCACCGGAAAGAACGATATACATCAGAAGCTTCAGTAAAACGATAGGTCCCTACTTTCGAAGCGCCTGCGTGGTGGCTCCTCCTGAAATCGCCAAGAAACTTTCCTATAACATCACGTATCTGAATGGTGGTGCACCGCTTCTGAATCAGGCAGTGCTGCTGAAGTATCTGAAATCCGATCATTACACGAAGGACATGGCGAATCTCAGAGATAAAGTGAAGCAGAACATCATGATATTCAAGAATGCGCTTCAGGGATTTCCCTTCCCTGTGCATATTCCCGAAGCCGGCTTTTTTGCAAGTCTTTATTTCCCCAGAGACTTCAAGCTGAAAACCCTTCTGGAGGGGCTGCAGGTGAAAGGATACCGGTTCAGAGACATCACCGGATTCACAAAGGTGGAGGACAAAAAGATTCTCAGAATCAGCCTGACCAGAGTGGAACCCAATGCCATGAACGCGGCAATCCGTGAGCTGGTAAAGGAAGTTCTTCTCATGAAGGGCGACAAGGATGACAAGAACAGAATCTATATCTAGCTTCTGCTTAGAAAAATTCGTACAAAACAAGGTGGTAGAATGGAGAAGAAAATACTTATCGTGGAAGATGAAAAAAGATTAAGAGATCTGCTGAGGGATTACCTCCTGAAAGAGCAGTATACTGTCGACCTGGCCTCAAATGGAGAGGAAGGACTGGAGAAATCTCTGGAGACGGACTACGATCTCATTCTTCTGGATGTGATGATGCCCTTTATGGACGGGTTCGACATGCTGAAGGAGCTCAGAAAGAAAAAGGATACCCGGGTGTTCATCATCACGGCAAAATCTATGGATGACGACTTCGTGGAAGCCTATTCCATCGGTGCGGATGATTTCATCGCAAAGCCCTTCTCCCCGAAAATCCTGGTGCTGAAGATCAACAACCTGTTTTCCAGACTGGAATACGAAAAGGATGAGCTGAAAGATCATGTTTATGGAAGACTCCGATTGAACGAAAAATCCCAGAGGGTATTTGTGGATGAGGAGGAGATCTCTTTAAGCAAGAAGGAATTCGAACTCCTATTGCTCTTCACTTCCAATGAGGACATTGTGCTTTCCAGAGACACCATCATTGAAAAGGTCTGGGGATATGATTACGAAGGAGATCTTCGCACCATAGACACCAGCATAAAGAGACTTCGTGAGAAG
>RZYZ01000096.1 GCA_009930125.1 Clostridia bacterium
ATAAAATATTAATTTTTTTATTCTGTCTATTCTTATATAGATTATATAATGTTCTTTCCAATTTGAATATCCTTGAATTTGAAAGAAGCAAAAAAAGATCTGCGAAAACACAAAGGTTTTCGCAGATCTTCCTACTCTATCTACCGTGATGGCCGCCGCAGCCGCCACCTCCGTGATGATCGTGATCGTGATTGTGGTCATGTCCGCTGCAAGGTACGCCTGTGGTGGAAAGACTGCCTTCCACATACTTTCTCACCGCATCCGTGGGCTGACCGGAGATGCCCGATATCACTTCAATTCCTCTCTCCGAAAGCTTAGCCACAGCATTTTGCCCCAGCCCTCCGGCAATGAGCACATGAATGTTCTGCTCTCCGAGGAACATGGGCATGGCACCATGTCTGTGCTCGGGACTTGTGATGAACTCCGTGGACAGAATTTCATTTTCCTCTACTTCGAAGATCTCGAATCCATCACTGTGACCGAAATGCGGTGCAATGACTCCACCTGTTTTCGCAACTGCTATTCTCATGATTTTTCTCCTCCTGCTTACAGCATTTCTTCAAGTTTATCTGCTATGGCCGTAAATTCTCCGCTCATATGACGCTCAATCTCACCCTTGTCGCAGGCTTCGGCCAGATTCGGGTCAATGGAAATCTTACCCAGAATCTCCAGGCCATACTCGCCGGAAATCTCATCCAGGTGACTTTCGCCGAAGATCTTATACTCTTTTCCGGTATCAGGGCAGGTGAAATGAGAATAGTTCTCCACCACACCCAGAACCTTGATGTTCATCATATCCGCCATCTTCACGGCTTTGGATACCACCATGGATACCAGTTCCTGCGGACTGGTCACGATGATGATGCCATCCATGGTGATGGACTGAAAGACCGTCAGGGGCACATCTCCTGTGCCAGGAGGCATATCGATGAAAAGAAAGTCATTTTCTCCCCAGACCACATCCGAGAAGAACTGCTTTACCGTATTGGCCAGAATCGGTCCTCTCCAGACCACCGGGTCCGTTTCATTCTCAAGCAGCAGATTGATGGACATGAGCTCGATGCCCGTCCTTGTTTCCACGGGCATCACACCATGCTCCGTCGCCATGGCCTTTCCTTTGATGCCATAGGCCTTGGGGATGGAGGGACCTGTGATGTCCGCATCCAGCACCGCTGTACGATAGCCTTTTCTGTTCATCTCCACTGCCATCATGGCTGTCACGGAGGATTTCCCGACGCCGCCTTTTCCGCTGACCACACCGATGACATGCTTGAAACTGCTCATGGCATTGGTCTTGATGTTGAAATCATACTTCTTTTCTTTCTTTTCATTGGATATTTCAATCATTTCTGTTCCTTCTCCCTCTGCATCCGTTTTCTTCTACCACCGCAGTCTTCAGAATCACTTCTGCAGCTGCACTTTCTCTCTGTCTCTTCCGAAAGACGGACTTCACCACCCTGGATATGCATATCCAGACCGAATACCAGCATCTGAGCAATCTTGTTCCTGGCTGAAACATAGATGCTCTGCACTGTGGTTCTGGCTACGCCCATGGCATTGGCACATTCCTCCTGGGTCATTTTTTCCTGGTCCATGAGCCTTATGGTCTCATACTCATCCACCGTCATTTCAATGATCTCGGAATCCATGTTCCTGATACCCTTGGGACCAAATCGGTTGTATTCAGGCATGCAGCAGACTTTTCTCCATTTCACCGGTCTTGGCATGTTTCTCTCGCCTTCCTTTCAAGCTTATGTTCTAATTCTACTCCATTATCGACATATGTCAATAATCAATTTTTCTAGATGGTGATCTGATTTCTGTCATTATAGAGTGTCTTATACCCGAAAATAAGGGCAGCAAAAACAGCCAGACACACCACAGCCGTGATGGCGATCATGATGGCAATCTGATACAGAATCGCGGTCATGGGCAGGGTTCCGGATAGGATCTGTCCAGTCATCATACCAGGGAGAGATATGATGCCCATGCCCATCATCCTGTTCATGGTCGGAACCAGCGCAGTTTCTAGCGCATTGTTCACAAAGGGAAGCAGAATCTTCTTTGGCGTCACACCCAGGTACAGGAGTGATTCCACACGATTTCTCTGCGCCTTGAGATTCTCATTGAAGGACTTCAGCGCCAGAGAAAGACCAGTCATGGCATTTCCGAAGATCATACCACTCAGAGGAATCGTGTACTGAGGATTGAAGAAGTCCATGCCCACAACAATCTGAACAAAGAAGAATACGATCAGCGTACCCGATCCAGCCAGGGAAAGTCCGATGGCCAGCTTGAACTTCTTGTTGAGCTCTTTGTTCTGGTTCAGCACCCTGATGGTGGCGAAAGTGGTCATGGCGATGATATAGGCCACGGTGAACAGCGGATGGGGATTTTCCAGGATATAAGTCAGAACAAGTCCCGCCAGAACCAGCTGCACCGTCATTCTGAAGCTGGCTACAACAAGGAGCTTGGACTGATTGATCTTTGATTTCTTCATGATGAAGAGCACCACAAGAAGAAGCACATAAATCAGCGCGAATTGAGCCAGGTTGATTTCTACGACACCCATCAGTTTCCCCTCCTTTCAATGGTGATCACTTCATCGGCATAGTCCTCAGAGAGCTTCTCATCATGACTCACCACAATCATGGTGATTCCGTTCTCTCTGCAGAATGCTTTCAGATTGCCAAGAACCTTTCCGGCCGTGGAGGCATCCAGCGCCGATGTAGGTTCATCCATCATGATGACCTTGGGCAGGAAGGAAATGCAGATAGCAATATAGATTCTCTGCCGCTCACCCCCAGATAGCCTCACACAGGACTCTTCCAGTCTGAAATCCGCATGACAGAGCTTCAGGTATTTCTTCATGGTTTCATCATCGGGAGCAGGCAGATCGCGGTACGCATAGTACATCCTGAAGTTCTCTCTGATGGATTCATCAAAGAGATAGACATTCTGTCCGATGAGGATGACTTCCTTTCTGAGCTCGATGGTATCCATCTGGCTGATATCCTTGCCCGCATAGTAGATTTCTCCTTCCTCCGGAGTCAATGTGGCGTTCAGGAGTTTCAGAAGGGTACTCTTCCCCGCTCCACTGGCACCCTGAATGAATGTGGTGTTCCCCGAGCTGATTTCCATTTTAGGATACTCGAGAATTCCACCGAACTTGGGTTTTTCGATCGCAAAAATTTTATTCATGCTTCCCTCTCTCTTTCTTTTGTTATTTTCATATATAAAAATAGTTTAACACAATCATGAAAATTTCGTTCTTCTATGATGCATTGTAAAAATATCGACCAGAGCGTGACGCTCTGGTCTCATTCAGTACTTCATGTTGTGATTTTTGTATTGAACTCTTTCCGCTCGATGGTTCCCCACTGATTCTTCTTCGGTCTGTAACCGAAGAAAGCCCGCAGTCTCCACCAGGTGGTCAGCTGCCTGTACCCGAAATTCTCCAAGACCGCATAAAGCATCATCCTGAGATAATCAGAAATCTTGTCATATTTCATGAAATTGTATTCCTCCAGCATCACAGAGGTGATGGAAAGGAAGATGCCATAAAGCACCGCAAAGGTGAAGTACAGCAGCGCAAACTCCACATTGAGAATCCCCAGAAAGAGAGATCCGATGACAGAAACATAGCCTAGAATCTCCACCACAGGCCCCAGCATTTCGATGAGGAAGTAGTAGGGCATGGCCACAAGACCGATGACGCCATACTTCGGATTGAGAATCATGGAACGGTTGCTCAGCAAGGAATCCATGAGCCCTCTGTGCCACCTTATTCTCTGTCCTTTCAGCGATTTCAGATCCTCGGGAGCCTGAGTCCAGCAGACTGGGTCCGGTACAAAGACGATTTCATAGTCCTTCTTCTCCTGTCTCATCTGTCTGTGCATCTTCAGGATCAGTTCCATATCCTCCCCGATGGTGTTCTCCGTATATCCCCCCACCTTCAGCACGATGCTTTTTCTGAACACACCGAAAGCACCTGAAACGATCAGAAGGCTGTCCAGTTCACTCCAGCCCATTCTCCCGAAGAGAAAGGCCCTGAGATATTCGATGGTCTGAAAGGTCGGAAGCGCTTTTCTGGAAAGCCCCACCTCTTCAATGAACCCGCTTCTCACCTTGGATCCGTTGAGAACTCGGACGATTCCGCCGCTGGCCACAACGCGCTCCGGATCATCAATGAAGGGTCTCACCACTTTAAGAAGAGAGTTCTTCTCCAGGATGCTGTCCGCGTCGATGGCGGTGAAAAGCGGATATTTTGCCACATTTATGCCTGCATTCAAGGCATCAGCCTTTCCTCCGTTGACCTTGTCCACCACCTTGAGATTGACTCTTTTTGAGGAAAGATAAATGCCTTTCACATCCTGAGTCTCGATTTCCTTTTAGTAAGGACTGTCGAGCTTTTTCAGATCAAAGGCTCTGATGAGGGTTTTCATGGTGTCATCTTTCGACCCGTCATTGATGACCACCACCTCGAACTGGCTGTATTCGATGGCCAGCAGAGATTCGATGTTGTCCACGATGGTTTTGGCTTCATTGTAACTGGGGACCAGTATGGACACCGGTGGAACATAGACCGAGGATATCATCTTCTTGTAGGGCCAGCTCCTGAGATTTTCCCGATAACGCCTGATTCCTCTTAAAGCCAGCACCAGAAGCAGTGAATTCACCACATTCATGAAGATAAGATAATACAGAGAGAACTGACTGAATCCAGCAAGAATGGCCAATACAGCATCTTTAAGCATTCGCTCTCACCTCCACTTTATTCTTCTTGTATATGCTAATGTTCTCCAGTATCTGATTTCCGTTTCCGAATCCCGATATTCTTCCTCTCAGGTCATAGAGCGCAAGCTCCCGACTGATGATACCCCAGGCTTTGTCTCTGGCGAAGGAATCGGTCGAGAAGAGGTTTTCCGAAAGCGCTAAAACGCCCTTTTCTCCAAGCTGAAGGAGACTCTCTGAAGCATTGAAGCGCACAAACCAGTTGGGATCTTCCATGAGCTTCTTGAGTCCGGAAAGAACCTCTTCATCAGGATCTTTTGCATGACTCATGGCTCTGGCTGTGAACGCCCGTATCTCCCAGTCCTTATCCTGTAGCAGCTCGGAAATCTGGTTCTTCATTTCCCCGCAGTCAAAGCACTTCAGGGAAATGGCCGCTTTCAGCGCGGAGATTTTCACTTCCTTCTCCTCAGAAAAAAGTCCTTCCCGTATGTAGGGCTTCACACGTACATCTTTTCTTGTGCCCAGGGTTTCTATGGCCAGAGACTTCTTTACAGGGTCTTCCCCCTTCATGTAAGTTTCCATCTGGGGGAAAATGTCTTCCTCCGTGATTTCTGATAAGAGTTCCAGCACTTTCGCCTTCTGTGCATAATCCGTGCTTTTCATGTTGGTGATGACACTATCAATTTCTTCGGTACCCCCGATCTGGATCAGCGCTCTTGTGACGCACTGAGACAGTTCTCTCTGGTCCGTTCGGATTTTCTTCAGAAGCGGCAGCGCCTCTCTGATTCTCAGAATCCCTAAAGCATAGGCTGCCACGGCTTTTCTGAGATCCGAAGGATTTTTAAGCGCCTTCATCTCCTCCTCCACAAATCCCGTTTCTCTGGCAATCTTTCTCAGATGCTCATGGGCACCGGGTTCATATTTCAGAAAGGAGTCCAGAATGATATTCTTCAGAATCCCCATCTCCACTGCATTCTTAGGTTTCGGCACCTCCTTTCCTTCTTCGCTTACATACTGATAGATCATGGCCTCAAAAAAAACAGCAAGTCTACTATTTTCTTGCGCTTTTCTGTTGCTGATGATCTTATTGATCAGCAGGGCGAAGAATAAGACGAGATTAATGGCGATCAGTAGCAGAACGCCATAAAGAACAATTTCTGTTATATTCATAGTTCATACTCCCATACAGATATTCTTAATAATGATAAATAAACGTGTACAAAAACTAATTCCATGATAAGCTAAAAAGAGCTGACAGACAATAACTTTTATCAACTCTAGGATGTGAACTATATGAAAAAAATACTTATCATACTACTAGTCTTTTTGATCATTCCCATATATTCAGTATTGAACCCTCCCATCTTCGAACCCGAGACAGAAGTTACGGATGGGATCCTTCGCTCCGCTCAGCTGGAAGCGAACCGGTTTCAGGTCCTTTCAGAAGGAAAGTGGACCGATCTCACCGTGAAAGGGGTGAACATCGGTATGACCAGACCCGGAACCTGGCCTGGCGAAGCTGGAATCTCCTATGAGGAGTATTACAGGTGGCTGGAAATGATCGGCGAAATGAATGCCAACACCATAAGAATCTACACCATCCATCCACCTGTTTTCTATGAAGCGCTCTATGACTACAATCTTCACCACAAGAGGAAAATCTATCTCTTCCATGGCGTATGGATCGATGAAGAACCTCTGGTTGAGACCCTGGATGTCTTTGGAGAAGCATCCTATGAACCCTTCAAGGAAGAGATCAGAAACGTGGTGGATCTCATCCATGGAAATGCGCATCTCCCCGAGCGCCCTGGCCATGCCAGCGGGGCTTACACAAAGGATGTGTCTCCCTATGTCATCGGATGGATTCTGGGCATCGAATGGTTCCCGGATATGGTGAGAAACGTCAATGAGACCTACTCCGAGCTTGGAGAATTTCACGGCACTTTCTTCACAACGGAAAAGGCCACGGGCTTTGAATACTTTCTGGCGGATGTGATGGACCATACCGCCGTCTATGAAATGGAGAACTACAAGGCCGCAAGACCCATGAGTTTCACCAACTGGGTCACCACGGATCTTCTGGAACATCCCTATGAGCCTTTTGAAGAGGAAGATATGGTCAGCGTCAATCCGAACCACATCCTCCCTGTGGCAGACACCATAGACTATTTTGCCTCCTATCACGTCTATCCCTATTATCCGGATTTTCTGAATTTCGATCCGAAGTACACAGAGTATACCGATCAGGAGGGGAAGAAGAACAACTATGCAGGGTACATCAGAGACCTGATGAAAGAGCATGAGATGCCGGTGCTCATTGCCGAATTCGGCATTCCCGCCTCCAGGGGCCTCACCCATGAGAATGTCCAGGGCTGGAACCAGGGATTCATGGGTGAAGAAGAGCAGGGAGAGATCGTGTCCAAACTCTATGAAAGCATCCTAGCGGAAGGATATCTGGGGGGACTTCTCTTCTCCTGGCAGGATGAATGGTTCAAACGCACCTGGAACACCATGGACCTGGACAATCCCGACAGGAGGCCCTACTGGAGCAATGCCCAGACCAATGAGCAGCAGTTCGGCATCCTCAGCTTCGACCGCCTTCTCATCCATACGGACGGCCGTCTGAAGGACTGGAAAAAGATCGAAGAGAAAGCCGTCTATGAAATGAATAGGGACTTTCCTTCGGATTTCAGGAAGATTCAGATGACCCACGATGAGCGTTATCTCTATCTGTCTCTGGAACTTCAGGAACCCATGACGCTAGAAGATGAGGTCGTGATTCTTCTGAACACCCATCCAGACCAGGGAAACACAAGGCACTCGGGACTGGACCTCACCACAGAAGAAGGCATGGAGTATCTCATCCGCTTAGGAGCTGAGGAAGACTCCAGAATCCTTGTGGACCGATACTACAACATCCATCAGTATCTTTATGCTCATAAGCTCAAGATGCTTCCACAGCGGGCCACAGATGGAAAGAAAGC
>RZYZ01000097.1 GCA_009930125.1 Clostridia bacterium
GTTTCTGGTCAGAAAAGGAGCCTTCCGGCTCCTTTTACATCAGAATTTATGATTTTAAGACCGTACGTCCATTGATCACAAGACTTCTCTTGCCGTCGATGGTCACAAGGGTTCCTTCCGTCAGGACAGACATGGCATTGGCAGCCTCTGCGATGACAGGAATGTCATGCTTCATGGCTTCCACGGAAATGTCCGGAGTCACCTGATTGGTTTCCACGATGACACCCGATACCTTATGGATGATGTCCATATAGGTGTCATTGAGAGAGTTCACCACAAGAATATCTCCTGCCTGAATCTTCTCCTCAGCAGTCTGAACGGAGATGGCCTTCTTGATGACACCACTGACGATCTGCTTGGTCTCATGGGTTCTCTTTCCCTGAAGAAGCACTTCTCCAATGAGATGCACCTTGATCATGTTGGTGGAACCGACGAAGTTGATGGGCAGTCCTGCGGTGATGACCACAAGTTCTCCATCATGGACAAATCCACGCTTCTTGGCGATTTCCGAAGTGGTATCGATCATTTCATCGGTGGAGTTGTAAAGCTCTGCCACGATGGGATAGACACCCCAGTAGAGAAGAAGCTTTCTCGCCACGGACTTGCTTGGTGTGATGGCCAGGACCGGACACTCCGGTCTGAATCTGGACACGTTTTTTGCGGTACTACCGGATACCGTTGCGGATATGATGGCCGATGCACCCAGCTCATAGGCTGTGGTGACACTGGCAAGACTGATGGCGATGGGCACAGAGGAAGCATGGGTCAGCATCATTTTCGTGATGATCTTATCATGATTGATTCTGCTTTCCGCATCTTCTGCAATCTTCACCATGGTCTCCACGGATTCCACCGGATATTTACCATTGGCGGTTTCCCCTGAAAGCATGATGCAGTCGGAACCGTCAAAGATGGCGTTGGCCACGTCTGATACTTCTGCTCTGGTAGGTCTCGGGAATCTCACCATGGATTCCAGCATCTGAGTCGCAGTGACCACAGGCTTACCGGCCTGGTTGCACAGATCAATGATGTGCTTCTGAATCCCCGGCACCTGCTCCAGCGGGATTTCAACACCCATATCTCCTCTGGCCACCATGACGCCGTCGGAATACTTGATGATCTCCTCTACATTGTCCACACCTTCCTGGTTTTCGATCTTGGACATGAGGAAAATATCTTCTCCGCCAAGGTTTCTCAGAACCTTACGGATGGCAAGGACGTCTTCCGCTTTTCGGATGAAGGAAGCAGCCACAATGTCCACGCCCATTTCCACACCGAAACGCAGATCATCCAGATCCTTCTCCGTCAGTGCAGGCAGCTGGGTCTTCACGCCGGGCAGATTGATGCCCTTATGGTTGGAGATGGTGCCGGAGTTAAGGATCCTGCATGTGATGACCCCTGTGGCCTCATTCATGGCCGTGACTTCCAGCGCAACCAGCCCATCATCCACAAGAATTCTGGAACCGATATTGACATCCTCCGCCAGTTTCTCATAGGACAGGGAGAATTTCTTATCATCTCCCAGAACCTCTTCCTTGGTATGAATATCGATGAAGTTTCCTTCATGAAGCAGCACAGGCGCATCCTTGAAATCATGAGTTCTGATTTCAGGTCCCTTGGTGTCCAGTAGAATCGCCACAAGCTTGTCCTGCTTTTCCGCTTCTCTTCTCACCGTTTCCATCTTTTTCTTGTGGTTCTCATGCACATCATGAGAGAAGTTGAATCGGGCAACATTCATTCCAGCACTGATTAGCTCACTCACCTTTTCCGGTGAATCAGATGTAGGTCCGATGGTACAGATAATTTTGGTTTTACGCATACTTTTCCTCCTAATTTCTCTTAAACGAGGTCCATTGCAATCTGGTACAGTTTCTCATTGAAAGGTCTCTTCACACTTAATGCTTCATGAATATCATAATCCACGATATCACCCTTGACCGTTCCGATGACACGTCCCGATTTTCCTTCCATCAGGAGTTCCATCGCACGATGTCCCATCTTGGAAGCCAGCACTCTGTCAAAGGCAGTCGGCGCTCCACCTCTCTGGATATGTCCCAGAACCGTGGCTCTGGTTTCAATGCCTGAAACATCTTCGATCTTCTTGGCGATCTCATGGGAGTTTCCTACCCCTTCTGCAATGACCACCAGATTATGATGCTTCTTCTGTCTTCTTCCATCCATGACGGTCTTGATGATCTCCTCATCTGTGTACTTTCTCTCCGGAACCAGAATGGTGGTGGCTCCACCGGCAAGTCCCGCATAAAGAGCCAGATCTCCGCAGTCTCTTCCCATGACTTCCACCACGGAAACTCTCTGATGAGAGGATGAGGTATCTCTGATCTTGTTGATGGCATCAATAACGGTGTTTTGTGCCGTATCGAATCCGATGGTACGGTCCGTATAGGCCAGGTCATTGTCGATGGTGCCAGGGATGCCTATGGTCTGTATGCCAAGCTCTGAAAGACCCTTGGCCCCCATGAAGGAACCGTCTCCACCGATGACCACAAGGCCTTCGATGCCATAGATCTTCAGAACCTGGGCAGCCTTTTCTCTTACTTCCGGATCCCTGAATTCCGGAAATCTGGCAGTCTTCAGTATTGTTCCACCTCTTTGTATGATGTCGGATACGGACCTTCTGTCCATGGGCAGAATCTCTCCCTCATGCAGTCCCATGTACCCTTTGTATATCCCCATAACTTCTATGTCGTTCACTAGCGCTGTTCTGACAATGGCTCTGATGGCAGCATTCATTCCTGGCGCATCTCCACCGCTGGTTAATATCCCGATTTTCTTCATTTCTTATCCTCCTAAAAGAGAGGCAGAAGAGTTTATCTTCCGTCCACAAAAATTTTAGCCCATACTATTGTATATCTAAAATGAAATGATTTCAAGAAGATGATATCACTTCCGTCCAGTACGCAAAATTCTTAACTTTCAACAAGTTTCACGTTCTCTTCACCCAGTTTCTCCTTCAGCATCCGAACCACAGGGGAAGCACTGTCAATCCACAGTTCTCTGGCAAGCTGCATCACATCTCTCTTATCCGTAGCCACCACAATGACAGGTGTGTCTCCCCCGAAGGTCTTCAGCACAGGCCTCAAGGTCTTCACCATGAGCTTAGCATCGCCCATGCTGCCGAACCTCAGGTAGAGTTTGGCGCTTTTCGCGGCAGTGAGATCCCCCACCGTTTCCACAATGAGCTTCGGATTCTCCTCCTCCTTCAGCGACAGTCTCCCCTTCACCAGCACGATGCTGTCTTCCTTGAGGTAGGACACCACCTTGTCATAGGTTTTTGGAAACACGATACACTCCAGAACCCCGGAGAGGTCCTCCAGATTCATGAATGCCATCATGGCGGAGTTTCTTGTGATCTTTCTCGAAATATCCCGGATCATGCCGCCGAGAATGACTCTTTCGCCATCCTGGAATCCGCTCTTTTTCATCATGGCGTCGGCATAAAGCGCCGCATCGTCTCTCACATCATCCAGGATATCATCGCTTTCCGAGAGAATATCAGACACCTTGTGACTGACCGCCTTTCTCAGCGTCTCCTCATATTCATCCAGAGGATGACCCGTAAGATACATGCCTGTCATTTCCTTCTCCATGAAGAGCAGATCCTTTTGATCGAATTCTCTGAGATCCGGATACTCCACTTTCACCGTATCCTCGTCTTCCAGGATGTCCCCGAACAGGGAAACCTGTCCGTCGATGTTCTTTCTGCTTTTCTGCGCAAAGCTTTCAATGATCTTCTCGTGGACCGCCAGCATCTGGGCACGACTTCCGTCCATACCATCGAAGGAACCAGCCTTGATGAGGGCTTCCACCGCCCTTTTATTCAGTCCCGTGGCCGTGTTTCGCTCAATGAAGTCCATGAGATTCTTGTAGTTTCCGTTTCTGTTTCTCTCGGAAACCAGAGCATCCACGAAATTCTTTCCGACGCCTTTGATGGCACCAAGACCGAACAGGATTTTCCCGTCTCTGACCTTGTATCGGAATTCCGAACTGTTTATTTCAGGAGAGACCACCTCAATGCCCAGACTCTTCGCAAACCTCAGGTAGGAGAAGCACTTGTCGGCATTGCCCAGGAAGCTGTTCAGCATGGCTGCTGTGAATTCCGCAGGATGATACCGCATGAGATAGGCCGTCTGATAGCCGATGACCGCATAGGCTGCGGCATGGGCCTTATTGAAGGCATAGCTGGCAAAATCCATCATCTGATCGAAGATGGTGTTGGCCACCTTCTCACTGATGCCGTTGCGGACGCACCCAGGCACCACCACCTGTCCCTTCTCGTCCACCAGGCCATAGATGAAGTTCTTTCTCTCCTCTTCCATGACATCATGCTTCTTCTTGCTCATGGCTCTTCGGACCAGATCCGATCTTCCCAGGGAATAGCCCGCCAGGTCTCTCACGATCTGCATGACCTGCTATAGTGATAGGTAATCCTTTGATATAATCTCCAGATTTTCCCCCACTCCACACCGTGCGTGCAATTTTCACCGCACACGGCGTTCCATCGAGAATCTTTTGGCTAAATATCTAAATAGTTTTCAACTTTTTCTAGGGTGAGCTTTTGCCCCTCTTTGTCGTATTCTTTGATAATGGATAGCCCTAATGTAAAGCGTAACCGATTGGTTTTTCTCCTCTGTTCAGAGTTCAGATTCAAAATCCCGAGATATTTCTCAACAGTTTCCTCTTGTGTCGCATGAATTAGTTTATGAACATCTTCATGTATCAACACAAGATTGCTGAACTCATCAGTTCCGCCATCATTACGCGCCTTTTTGTGATGACAATGTATTTCAGCTGTAGTTTCGAAGGGTTTGCCTAATACATAGCATTTTCCATTTTGCATTGAGTATAATGAAATTCTGTTATCAAAGTACTCAATGTTTTGGTTATTTGGGTAGTGCTTTCGCAATTGATTCAACAGCTTTAATTCATTGCCAAGATAGTCATGTATCTTTTCTCTTCCTTCAGGGGTATATAGACAGTTCTTAATACTGAATGCCATCGGATTTTTAAACTGTATGGCGTATATTGGGTAGATAGGTTCGCCCGTTCCCTTGATGTATCGGAGCGACTTATACTTCCCATATCTCTGTGTTTCTGTTTCTGTTAGGTCCCTACCCGTTTTTACTAGGCGATTACCCTTTTGGGTGTTTAGCCCATTGTATAACAGCCTGTAGGTTCTTTGTTGTATGTGATTCAAGTCACTTGCTACCATCGTTGCGATGCTGTAATAGTTTTGAATTCCCATTACCATTGCATTGTATAGTACGATTTCCCTAACTTCACTGTCTGAACTCCCTGCATGACATATCTTTTTAACTTGTTCTATCAGCTTTTCAGACTTGACTGCTAATGCTTTATCACTTATGTGTGAGAATACAGTATATTTATTTTTCTGATGATTCCATGTAACTTTTATTTTAAATCCAAGGAATTCCATGTACTGTTTCCTGACATCAACAATTTTTGTCTTTTCTGAAGATATTTCAAGTTTCAGCGTTTCTTTCAGCCATTTTTCAGTTGCGATTAATACTTTTTGCGCATCTTCATGTTTTCTGCAGAAAACTCTAAAATCATCTGCATATCTCACAATCCACATTTCTTTCAGCATTGTTGTCTCTTGCATGCCACGGAAAGCATGAGAGGATGTTGTTCCGTTAGCCGTCACCCTCTTTTTGTAATTATTAGTTACTGGGTGATTCTGCCATTGGTTTTCAATCCATTTATCCACGTCGTTCAATACTATATTAGCGAGTAACGGTGATAAAATGCCACCTTGCGGGGTCCCTTTTGTCGGGATTATGGTTTGTCCATTTTCCAGTTTTATTGGTCCTTTAAGGATTTGCTTTATTATCCAGATTAGTTGCTTATCTCTTATACCCATGGCCCATATTTGTCTGATTAATTTCTTGTGGTCAACGTTATCGAAGAACCCTTTGATATCAAACTCTATGACATGGTATAAGTTGCTCATCTGGAGCATTCTATATGTTCTAGCTATAGCATGTTCAACTGACCTTAAGGGTCTGAATCCGTAGCTGTTGTTTGAAAATTTTGCTTCACAAATGGGTTGCATTACTTGTAGAATACACTGTTGTATTAATCTGTCCCAAATACATGGTATGCCAAGTGGTCTTGTTTTTCCATTGGGTTTAGGTATTTCCTTTCTTCTTACGGCTTTTGGTCTGTATCCATGTTCACTTCCGCGAGTTATGAATCTCACTTTACTTACCACTTCTTCAGCAGTCAGTTTTGAAATGTCTTGGATACTCAACCCGTCAGTTCCAGGAGTTTTGCTTCCACCATTGGTTTTGATGTTCCTATATGCCAATAATATGTTCTCATCCGATAGTATTATCTGCATAAGGTTCTCTAATGTATTACCATCTTGGCTTTTTGAATACAACTCGTCGAAGACCGTTTGCATGTTGTAGTATTCGTTATGTCTCAGGTCTTCAATAGATTTTCCCTTTTTCTTTGACATAGGGCACCTCCCATCATATGATAGAGGCATTTTTGTCTTACTCGAATCCCCATGTTCAACTATATGATATTTGCTTGTTATTCTCGACTTGTGGCCATTCCTATACTACTCATTACAAGGAGTTTTAAAACGGTTCGACCACTACTTTTCAGCACCGATTCAGTTGCTTATTGTTCTTCGACAACTTAGACCTTAATGGTCCTCGATACCTTTCCGTGTTCCAATAACTCTATCCGTACATATACCCTTAGGTTCTTGCTATAAGCCTGTTAGCTTGGACACGCCCGCCAGATTTCTCCTTTGCGTATCATGGGATTTCATAACCAAGATTCTTACTTTCCCACACTAACGATGTCCCTAGGACTTATTCGTACCTTTCGATACGTTTATATCTAGACCCTTTACATCGCAAGTTCGTCTGTCAGCGTCTTTTGCTGATATTCTAACCATAGGTATTTTATGGACTACCGACCTATCGACAACCATATCTCTTACTTTCTTCCTTTCATGCGGGTGGGCTCTAGCCTCTTTTGTACCAACATTACTTGTCCGTTTCTTAGACGTAGGTTTCTTCAGCCGTCTTCACCGAGCTTCATACACCTAAACTTTCGTTTTATGATGCATGTCGGAGTATTATAGTATGCGTTTCAGGGCGTTACTCCTTCATTCCGCATATCGAGTTATTAGTTCAGACCTGTTGTTCCTGTAAGCTTATCAGCTAACATTCCTTGTAAGTCTGCTCAATCTTTTCAATTGAGAACGCGTCGCACCCTGATAGATAATTACCCCGTAGGTCACGGAAAGAATGGGCTCCAGCTCCTTGCACAGATAGGTGATCTTCTCAGGATTGTTCTTGTTCTCGATGTATTTCGGAATCTCCGACATCGGTCCCGGTCTATAGAGGGAGATCCCCGCGATGATGTCCTCCAGAGAATCCGGCTTCAGCTCCTTCATGAAGCTCGTCATCCCTGCGGATTCCAGCTGGAAGACCCCCACGGTCTTTCCTTCTCCGATCATCTTGTAGACCTCCGGATCTGTCAGGGGCAGGGTATCCACATCGATCTCAATGCCGCTGGCTTCCTTGACCATATCCACCGTATCCCGCATCACCGTCAGCGTTCGAAGGCCCAGGAAGTCCATTTTGAGCAGTCCCAG
>RZYZ01000098.1 GCA_009930125.1 Clostridia bacterium
GAAGAAGAAGATTGCAGCAGGTATTGTGGTATCCCTATTAATAACCACATCCGTTAACGTTTTTGCTACAGATACAACTAAATATAAGAATCAGATCAATGAGAACAACAGTAAACTCAATGAGCTTACAGAAGAGAAGAAGGAGATTCAGGACAGGAAAAGCGAAATCAACAGTGAACTGAAAACAGTCATTGAGAAGATCAACGCACTTTCCAACGAAGTGAGTCTTCTAAACAACAACATCTCAAACAAAGAAGCCGGTATCTCCCAGAAGGTTCTGGACATTCAGGCAATGGAAAGTAAAATCATCGAACTGGAAGAAGACATCAAGGTTCAGAATGAGGAAATCAGAGGTCAGGAAGAAGAGCTTGCGGTACAGGAGGGAATTCTCTCTGATCGTGTAAGAGCAGCATATAAGTTCAATTCATTCGGCAGCATTATTTTTACATTATTAGAGTCTACAAGTATTGTGGATTTTACAGAAAGACTGATGTTCATTGAAAAAATGGCAGCGAAAGACCGAGAGGTCATGGAAATCATAGATGGAATCATTCTTGATCTGGAAGAAAGAAGAACAGAGCTGGAAGTAAGCAAACAGGAATCGGAAGCTGTCAAGGTGAAACTTGATACAGAAAAAACCGAACTGGAAAATGAAAAGGCAGCATTGGAAAACGAAAAGGCAGTTGTGACAGATAAACTCTCCGAGCAGAAGACGCTGGAAGATGCAAAGCGCAGCCTTATCGCAAATATGACCCAGGAAGAACAGGAACTTGCCAGCAGCATCGGGGACATCATGGACGAGAATGCGGCTCTGGAAGCGGAAATTCAGAAAGTGATCAGGGAAGCGGAAGAGAGAGCAAGAAGAGAAGCGGAAGAGAGAGCAAGAAGAGAAGCGGAAGCCAAGAAGAAGGAAGAAGCGAACAATTCCAGTACAGGAAGTGTCGTATCCTCAAGCGGATATGTACGCCCTACCTCAGGTAGAATCAGTTCACCTTATGGATATAGAATCCATCCGATCTACGGTGTGCGAAGAATGCATACTGGTGTGGACTACGCAGCACCAGGGGGAACTCCGGTTGTATCGGTCAAGAGTGGAACAGTCATATTGAGAAAATACAATTCCAGCTACGGAAACTACATCATCGTGGACCATGGAGGCGGAGTATCCTCTCTGTATGCGCACCTGAGTGGCTTTGCAATCAGCTATGGCCAGAGTGTGAAGCAAGGGCAGACTATAGGTTATGTAGGCTCTACAGGGGCAAGCACTGGACCTCATCTGCATTTTGAAATCAGAATCAACGGTCAGCATACAAATCCCGCCAATTATGTGAGATAGAATGGAAAGAGAGCGCAAGCTCTCTTTTTTGTGCGATAAAATCATAATTCTATTCACATCTTAACCAGAAATTTCTTTCGCCAAAGTTCAGAGATTTGTTTAGAATAATTCTCACAGGATTCAGAAATCAGAACAGAGCCATCAGATCCGGGATCAATCTGGAAATCCAGGGAGCACTTTGTTTAGCTGTAATCAATTCTGAAATGGCAAAAAATAATACAAATATATGAAAAAATTATTTTCAGGCGTTCTAATTGACAGTACAATAACAATTAAAACATTAAATAAGAAAATAAATATATTTATAGTCATAATTTATGAAATTATTATATATATATACAAGCTTTCTCTATGTCGACAGGTTCTTCTTGAGAAATTACGTAATTCCCTGTAATTTAAGGACATATAGCTAGAAGGGAGTTGATTTCCATATATTGTAATGAGGAACTTATAGAAAAAATCAGGAAAGGGGATAAGATTGCCGAAGAAGAAATCATTGAAAACAACAAAGCCCTGATCTACAAAATCATCAAGGATTATTACTATGCTTCGTCCAATCCTACGGATATGGAAGACGTTTTCCAGGCTGGGTGTCTGGGACTGATCAAGGCTGTGAAAAACTTCAAGCCAGAAATGGGGAATAAGTTCATCACCTATGCATACTATCTAATCAGAGGTGAAGTGCAGAGGATGTATGAACACCATGCAAGAAGAGAAGTGACGATTTCTTCCATCCAACTCAGAAATCGTGATGGCTATGTCATGGAATCCCAGGAAGAAATTGTAGAATACATAAGAAGTGACAGGGGAGAAGCGGAAGATGCCTGGAATCATCTCAAGGATACTCATAACAAAATACTGATCGAGAATCTCCTGGACCAGGTTACACCTCTTCAGAAGGAAATACTGGTCTACAGATACTATAAGGATCTTTCTCAGCAGGAAATAGGCGTTCTCATCAATAAATCACAGGTGTTCGTGTCGAGAGAGGAGAAGAGAGCGCGCAAGAAACTGCTGACGCTTATGGAGAAAAGCGAGTGCATGTACTAGTTCTGGCTGTAGGACTTTTCATCATCAGCCTGTATCTCCTATCGGTTCATGCGTGCTGGGCCATTGGGTGCATAGTTCTTATCCTTGCTGCAGGTGCAGTGAGATTCAGAAAAGGAATGCTTGCAGTGACCCTGCTGATGCCTCTACTTGCAGCAACTGCTCTTTTTCTATACTATAGACCGCAGATTCCGGAAGAAGTCAGAGTTGTCAGGACGTACAGCGGGTCAATAGTTGTACAGGAAGGATTCAGAAAGTACCTCATCAAAGGGAATCTCTTCGACTGCTATGAAGGGGACCTTATTCGGGGAACCTTTGAAGTGGAGTTTCTCTCTCCAGGTGGAAGTGGATATGTGGGAAACCTCGAGATCAGAGAGCCACAGATCACTACTGATTTCAGATCCAGTCTGATCTCCTTCAAAAAGAAAGTTGCGGATGAACTTGTACATCGATACGGATATGACAACGGTTCGCTGATGTCGTCACTGGTACTGGGGATCAAAGATGACATCAGTGAGAGACGGGAAGGCGACATGAAAAGCATGGGCATCATGCATATCCTGTCTATTTCGGGTTTTCATTTCGCATTGCTGGAGAATCTGCTGAAGAAAATGAGGCTAGGCAGGAAGAGCATCTTCTTCATGGGGCTTTATGCGTACTTCATCAGCAGTATTCCAGGCTACAGGACCCTTCTGACCATTACATACAGAAGTCTGGGGTATTGCTTCAGAAGAGATCCGGATCCTGTCACAGGTGTATTCATCGCCATGTTCATCCAGACTTTTCTCAGTCCCTATATCATCTTCAAAATCGGATTTCTCCTTACCTATCTGTCCACCCTGGGCATTCTTCTTTTTCATCAGAAAATATTAAGCGCTATGCATCATCTTCCCTCATCGGTCTCCCTGTCCCTGTCCCTTACCTTGTCGGCGCTTTCCCTATCCTTTCCGATCATCGTTTCGCTGTCTCCTGACTTCTCATTAGGCGTTTTCATCGGGAATATGATTCTTGTGCCTCTTTATGCAGTTTTCACATATCTCTCTTTTCTGGGGGTGTTTCTGCTTCCTTTTCAGGGACTTGCATTTCTCCTCCTCCCATTTGTAGACGTGTTTTCGGATTTCTCCTTTCATCTTGGGAATTTTCTGAGTCAGTATATGCTGGCCCTGAATCTGGAAATGCTGGCTCAGAGTTATGTGTATTATGTCTTTCTTGTTGGAACAGCTTTCAGAAAAGGGGCTATGAAAAGAGGGCTGCTTCTCGTGACTTTGATCCTGGTCCTGGGGCTCCCCTGGGGCACAACACTTGGGGTCTATAATAATTTCGGAGCTCCTTTTATAAGGATTACGCATAACTTCAAGAATTATGATATCATGGATTATAGGATTGCAGAGAACGGCTATATCGTTCTTCGGAAAGAAGAGGAGCTGAGACTTGCCTCCATGAATCTCAAGATCAGACCATCAGAGAATGATCGGGAGATTCCTCATATTTTTGTGAATGAAAAGGAGCTTGCGCTGCCGAGAAGAATGGATTATTCTGGTGGAGTGAAAATCCTGCATAAATATGTATTCTGGAATGAAAGGGTTATGAAGGTAAAATAGTGGATTACTTGGAGTTAAAGGAAATAGTTAAAAAGGGACAGAAGAGAGCCTATTTTTTGTTTGCTCAGGATGAGCAGCTGATTTTTCAGGTCAGAGATGAACTGAGAAAGAGAGTGGTCGAGGAAGACTCGTTAAGTCATATCAAGCTGGATGGAAATCGCTGCACATATGAAGATATTCAGAATGCCATTTCCACCTACTCTATGTTCAATGAGGATATTCTGGTGGAAATCTCCAACTGCCATTTCATGGATGGTGGCCAGAGTTCCCCTATGAGAGAGCTTATTGAAGAATATCTGAAGGATCCGAGAGAAGATCTGTATTTCATCGGTTACTACAGATATGAAAATGAGTTGAGCAAGAAGAACTTCTACCTGGACAGACTGAAGAAAAAAGTAGGTCCCCATACAATCATTGAAGGGATTGATTCACTGAAGCCTAGGGGAATGGTGGGGCTGATTGAATCGCTTTTCGAAGAAAGAGGCATCACTGTCAGCAAGAACATTGCGCCCTTTATCAGTGAGGTGTTCAGAGGGAATTCACTTCAGCTGGAGAAAGAGATTGAAAAGCTCCTTGCCTATACTGCTGGAAGAGAAATCAGAAAAGAGGATATTCTGGCAATCATGGAAATTTCCGATGAGCGGCATGTGATGAATCTACTTGATATGATCTTTACGGAAAGAGGTCTGGGAAGAAACATCAAGGATATTCTGAATCTCGTCAATGATCTCATCTATCGTGGAGAGAAAGCGGAAATGGTCATCGGGCTGATCGGGTCCAGGCTGAGGCTTCTCTTTAAAATTAAAATTCTTAAAGAGCAGAATGCTACGACCCAGGATGTCATGAAGCAGCTTAAGACAGGCAGTGCGTGGTATGCCGACAGAATGACAAAAATTGCCACGGCCATATCTATCAGCGAATATCATAAACTTTTCAAAGTGCTGCTGGACCATGAACTGATCCTAAAGACTACTTCAGTGGATACCATGTCGCTATTGGAAATGCTGATTCTATCGATGGTGAATGCAAGAGATACGAAATAGGTCAATAAAATAAAGGCGTTTTACCCTCAATATTCTGAGTGGTAAAGCGCCTTTCCAACCCTGACAGGTTCTAGTATCTATCAAGAAATCTGACAGGTGGGGAAGAAGCCTATTCATAATATCGTTCTAAAAGGTAAAAACCCGAGCAGTAAATCTCTTTACTCTCGGGTGATGATTATGCTAATTTGTTTAACTTAAGTGTAAGTCTGGACTTCTTTCTAGAAGCAACGTTCTTATGAATTATTCCCTTAGATGCAGCCATATCTATGGACTTAATTGCAGAACCCAGAAGTACCTTAGCTTCATCCACGTTACCTGCTTCAATCGCAGTTTCATACTTCTTGATAGAAGTCTTAAGTGCAGATTTCACCATTTTGTTTCTAAGTGTCTTGGTCTGTGTTACCTTGATTCTCTTCTTTGCTGATTTAATATTTGCCACTTTTTCACCCCCTCCAATAATATTTCGATAATGTCATTTTTCAACACTACCTAAAGGGTTAACTCTAGCAATTTGGGGAAATATGCTTGCGAGTCTTTAACATTGGTATTATATCATCATAAACATTTAGTTTCAAGCATTTAAAGTGGAATTCGGAAAAGAAATAATCCAGTTCCAAGTCTCCTTATGGTATAATATATTTTGGGAAAAAGTTATGAGGTGAAAGTAATGCAGAGCGAAAGACAAAAGAAAATTAGAAACTTTTCCATCGTTGCACACATCGACCATGGAAAGTCGACCTTAGCGGATAGGCTTATAGAATATACGGGTACGCTGACCCATAGAGAAATGGATAAACAGGTCCTTGATAATATGGAGCTGGAACAGGAAAGAGGAATTACCATCAAATCCAAAGCCGTGAGACTGGTCTATAAGAGAGAAGATGGAGACTATATCCTTAATCTCATTGATACTCCAGGCCATGTGGATTTCAATTATGAGGTTTCCAGAAGCCTTCAGGCATGCGAAGGCGCGATTCTTGTGGTGGATTCCACTCAAGGAGTTCAGGCACAGACATTGGCGAACTGTTATCTGGCACTGGATAATGATCTGGAGATCCTGCCTGCAATCAATAAAATCGATCTGGCTTCCGCACGTGTTGAGGAAGTCGTAAAAGAAATAGAAGATGTTATAGGCATTGAAGCGGAAAACTGTCCGAAGATTTCCGCCAAAACAGGCCTGAACATATTGGATGTGCTGGAAGGAATCGTAGAACATATTCCTGCTCCGGAAGGAGACGAGGATGGAACATTAAGAGCGCTGATCTTCGATTCCACCTATGATTCCTACAAAGGAGTAGTATCTTTCGTAAGAATCAAAGAGGGAACCATCAGACCTGGAACAAAAGTGAAATTCATGGCCACAGGAAAAGAATATGAGGTGACTGAGGTCGGTGTATTCGTTCCGGAATACCTTCCAGTGGAAGAGCTGAAAGCGGGAGATGTCGGTTATATCACCGGAAGCATCAAGAATGTAAGAGATGCGCGAGTGGGTGATACTGTAACCACAGCAAAGAATCCGGCTACAGAAGCCCTTCCTGGCTACAAGAAAGCCGTTCCCATGGTGTTCTCGGGAATCTATCCCGTGGATGGTGCAGACTATGAGGAGCTGAAGGAAGCCCTTGAAAAACTGCAGATCAATGATGCGGCATTGGATTTCGAATACGAATCATCCATTGCGTTAGGTTTCGGATTCAGATGCGGGTTTTTAGGTCTGCTTCATATGGAAATCATACAGGAGCGAATCGAAAGAGAGTTCAATATTCCGATCATCACAACAGCCCCATCTGTCATCTATAATGTATACAGAACAGATGGTTCATCTGTTCAGATCACGAATCCGACCAATATGCCTTCTCCTACTGAAATCGACCGCATGGAAGAACCGGTGGTCAAGGCATCCATCATCACCCCATCAGACTATGTCGGGGCTGTCATGGAACTGTGTCAGTCCAGAAGAGGCGTATATGTGAGTATGGAGTATGTGGAGCAGACAAGAGCGGTTGTGACGTATAAGATTCCACTCAATGAAATCATCTATGACTTCTTTGATACCCTGAAATCAAGAACAAGAGGATATGCTTCCCTTGATTACGAGCTTGCCGGTTATCAGGTCACAAAGCTTGTGAAACTGGATATTATGCTCAATGGAGAGGTTGTGGATGCCTTGTCCATGATTGTACCTGAAGAAAGAGCATACGTGAAGGGACGAAACATCGCTGAAAAGCTCAAGGAAGTGATTCCTAGACACATGTTCGAGATTCCGATTCAGGCAGCCATAGGCTCCAAGGTCATTGCCAGAGAAACTGTCAAGGCTATGCGTAAAGACGTCCTTGCCAAGTGTTACGGTGGAGACATCACCAGAAAGAAGAAGCTGCTTGAAAAGCAGAAGGAAGGTAAGAAGCGAATGAGACAGGTAGGGTCGGTTGAAGTCCCTCAGGAAGCATTCATGAGCGTGCTGAAAGTTGAGTAGGTGATGAGGTTGAATACATACGGTTTATACATCCATATTCCTTTCTGTGAGCAGAAATGCTATTACTGCGATTTCGCTTCCTACTCCGGAAAGGGAGCGTATGTAGAAAAGTATCTGAATGCGCTGTCTAAGGAAATAGCAGCCAAGAC
>RZYZ01000400.1 GCA_009930125.1 Clostridia bacterium
GATCTATCATGCATCAGAGAAAAAGTGCACAGGATGGTCAGGGGAACAGTTACTACACGAATCAGGGGGTATAGTATGGAAAAGAGAAAATTTGAAAAACTGGGTGTTTCACCTTCACTGCTAGGATACGGGTGTATGCGTTTTCCGGTGAGAGAAGACAAGACCATTGACGAGGAGAAGGCTCAGGCGCTTCTGGATCATGCAATAGAAAATGGCGTCACCTACATCGATACAGCCTATCCTTATCATGACCAGCAGAGTGAGACCTTTGTGGGAAAGGCGCTTTCTAAATATGACAGGGACAGCTACTACCTGGCCACAAAGCTTCCTGTCTGGATGGTGAAGGAGACTTCAGACGTCCGGAAATATTTCGAGGAGCAGCTTAGAAGACTTCAGACGGACCATGTGGATTTCTACCTTCTTCATGCCCTGAACAAGGAGAGATGGGAAGACATCAAGAGACTGGACATGATCCGTGAAGTGGAAAAGCTGCGGGAAGAAGGAAAAATCAAGTACATCGGATTCTCCTTCCATGATGAATATCCTGTGTTTGAGGAGATTCTCACCTACAGAGACTGGGATTTCTGCCAGATTCAGCTCAATTATGTGGATACGGTGATTCAGCAGGGCATGAAGGGATATGAGCTCACCGAGAAGCTGGGTATTCCTGTGGTCATCATGGAACCTGTAAAGGGCGGAGCTCTGGCAAAGCTTCCAGACGAGATGGAAGACATCTTCCATGAAGTGAGTCCGGAAAGATCCGTGGCTTCCTGGGCATTCCGCTATGTGGCGACACTGCCCAACGTCAAGGTCATTCTTTCAGGTATGACGGAGAGGAGTCAGCTGGAGGATAACCTTCAGACCTTCGGGGACTATAAGGCTATGTCTCCAGTAGAGATGGAGGCTGTGGAAAAGGTCACGAAGATCTACAGGAGCAGACAGAAGAATGAATGCACCGCCTGCGGATACTGCATGCCATGTCCCTTCGGCGTGAACATTCCAGGGAACTTCAAGCTCTGGAATCATGGTGCCATCTATGAGGATCTGGCCGGAGCCAGAGAAAAGTACCAGCTTATGGATGCATCCAAACGAGCAGACATGTGTCAGGAATGTGGAGCCTGTGAACCACAGTGTCCTCAGTTCATCACCATCATTGATGATCTGAAGCGTGTGGCCCTGGAGCTGGGCTGATTGGAAATGCCTGGTATGTGAGGAGAAGGCCATGAGATCTTTAGAAGAACAATAATCTGAAGCCGTCTATCTCTATTTGAGTGGCGGCTTTTACGCTATCAGAATGTAAGATGTGGCGGATAATCATGCCTGAATCCAATATTAGTGAAGTCATTGAAAGATTCCTGTCTCAAGTGCTCTTCAGAAGATACTTTCACAGAAGCTCCTATACCAGGAAGAGCGTCTCCGATCTCCTTGAAATCTCTTGCAAATTGTAGTACAATGTGTTACAATTCATTTACAGGAATTGCGCCAGAAAGCCCATACCGAGCTTGCCCGGCTTCAGCCGTGGGATGAATGGCGCTTGCGTGGCAAAATATATTGCAGCTTGAATCT
>RZYZ01000401.1 GCA_009930125.1 Clostridia bacterium
AAGAATAAGATTTGCTTTTACTTTTTCCAGCAGTGTCATACCGCCACCATCCTTTCATTAGTCTGAAATCATAAGCCCTGCAGCCTTAAGTTTGGTGAGGAGGGCATTAAAATCCGTTACCAAATCTTCTACTGTGGCAGCAGTACTTGCAGCTTGATTGTCAAGAACAGGGAGGCCAGTAACGACCGCTCCATCCTTGATTTCAAGAGTTCCACCAATAACGGTTTTTTCGCCGCCCTGTTCGGTAAAGTTCTTTGTGTTATAACTCATAGGACACCTCCATTACGCTTTCTGCTGAAGCACTTTGATGGCTTCAGGTAGAATGAGCTTTCCATCCACACGCTGAGTGGCTACAAAACCTACCTGGCCAGTGGCTGCATAGAGCTCATTAAGTCTCTTGAATACTCTGCCTTGACGATCCGCTACCCAGTAGTAACCAAAGTCACCGAAGATGATGGACTTTGCAGATGCAGCGATGGTAGGCACGTAAGATGAAGTGTAAACAGGTTTGTTCAGAATGGTATCTGGCGTTCCAGCCTGAAGTGATGGCTGCCAGATATACTGACCCTGACCATCTTTTAGCTTTCTAATGGCCTTAATGGTGGCATCGTTCATAACGAACACGGACTTATTTCTGTAAGGCGATTTAAGGGAGTAGAAGAGGTCCAAAATCTCATCAACGGTAATAGCTGTAGCACTTGCAGCGGTTACACCGATTTGTGCTCCACCAGTGGCGGCAAGGATACCCGTAGGCTTACCAGAACCATCTCCAGTAAAGAAAGCATCTTCTTCCTTGTTACCAATACGTCTTGCAAACTCCCTGGCGATATAGTTCTCAAGATTAAAGACGCTGTCATTTAGAAGCTCTTCCGATACCTTGATCATGGTACCTAGCTTGTAAGCGCCAATGGAAACCTGTCCAAAGCTATCATCGCTTTCAGGAATTGCACCTTCTTCATCGATCCAAGAAGCAGTGCCCTTAGAAGCTACTACCGGAATCTTACGATCTCCTGAAGAAGTGGAGATGACGTTGGCCAACTTTCTGAAGATATTCTCTTCATCCAGGGCTTCAATGAGGGTACGCTCGAACTCATCTGGTACAAGGTAACCACCTTCCGTGTCAGTGCCAATCTGCAGTGCGTTCTTAATCACTGGATCAAGCCCTTCACCAGAACGGGTTCTCATGGCATTCCAGAATGCTTTCTGGTATTCTGCGGAGGCTCTGCCGCCTTTGGATTCCATACCCTGGAAGATAGGTTTTCCGGTAAGTGGAGTGTTAAGTGGCTTTGAAAGCTCACGATCTAGTGCTTCTTGCTTTTCCAGACGGTCAATTTCCTTGCCAAGGGCAACCACATCCGCTTCCATTTTTTCATAGGTTGCAGTGTCTTCAGCGGACACAATTCCATCTGTACCTCTTTTGGTATCCAGGAAGGCTTTAGCAGCTTCCCAGGATTTTGCTCTTTTTTCACGCAGTTCAAGAATTTTATTCATAGTGTTTTCCTCCTAAAATTTAGTGTTGAATCAAAGAAAGCCGCTTTTCTAGCGACTCAAT
>RZYZ01000402.1 GCA_009930125.1 Clostridia bacterium
ATGGCATGCCCTCAGCTTGGGGTCATACTCGCCTACTGGAAACAGACTGGCGTTTAATCACCCAAGAATCCCATTGCTTTAGCTGTGGGAGTGTCAAAAACGCAATAGATATGGGAGGGCAGGGTAATTTAATTACCGGACAATATGAAGAGAAAAACGATTATTGCAATCATTCTTACCATTGCGTTATCCGGTGCAGGTGCCATCACCTACAGAGGATATGCAGTGGAAAAAGAGAAACAGCTGGCGGAGTCCATTGTTTCAGAAGCAAAAGCTCAGGCTGAAATCATTCAGAAGGAGCAGGACCAGAAAATCATCGATGCATGGAGTGACAAGGTTTATCCTGGTGTTTCGGTCATGGGAACGGATTTATCCGGAAAGACCATAGAAGAAGCCAGAGCCATTCTGGATACGGAAGTGTCGGAAAAACTCAAAGAGCATCAGCTCTCGGTCAGTGCAAAGGATCAGATGTTTCCACTGACTCTTGCAGAACTTGAAATTGAAGTGGATTCTGCTACGCTAGCAGAGGAAGCTGTAAAACTGGGCAAGAGTCTACCCGACGAGGAAAAGCTGACCAGAATCAGCAGACCATCGGAAGAGGAACTGAGCCTTTCCTTCGGACACAATGAAGAAAAAATCGCTGAATTCGTCAAGAAAGTAACCAGTGAAGTGAATCAGGAAGCAAAAAATGCCACAATCAAGAGAAGCGGCGGAGAATTCATCATCGGAGAACACGCGGAAGGGCGTGTGGTGGATGAAGACAAACTCATGAAAGACCTGAAGAAAGCCATTGATGAACTCAATCCGGACCAGGTGGTTCAGGCGGATATCGTAGTATCCCAGCCCAAAATCACCACAGAAGCCCTGGCGAAGATCGACAGTCAGCTCTCTGTATATACAACAAACTATGCATCCTCTGCAGCAGGAAGAAAATACAATGTAGGCTTTGCCGCTTCCAAGATCAATGGTGCGGTCATCATGCCTGGGGAGACTTTCAGCTACAATGAGGAAGTGGGCCCTGTAACGGCAGCAGCAGGATTCAGAAGTGCAGGCGTTTACATCGGCAATAAGGTGGAAGAGGGCATCGGCGGAGGACTCTGCCAGGTATCCAGTACGCTTTATCAGGCAGCGCTCCACAGCAATCTTGAAATCGCACAGAGAAGAAATCACTCCATGGCTGTATCCTATCTGAAGCCAGGTATGGATGCCGTGGTTTATGGTCCCTATCTGGACCTGAAATTCACCAATACCTACGAGAATCCGGTATACATTTATGCCTACGGTGATGACAGGAACCTTACAGTGGCTGTTTATGGACATAAGGCAGACATGGGCGGATACACTTATAAGATCTTCAGTGAAACCACTTCTGTCATCCAGCCGAAGACCATAGAAAAAGAAGATCCCACCATGTTTGTGGGTGATACGGAAATCGAGTTCAAGCCTGTAACGGGTTATACTTCAAAAACCTACAAGCAGACCATCAAGGACGGCAAGGTCGTGAAGACGGAGCTGATCTCCCAGGATAGCTACAAGAAGGTGGACAAGGT
>RZYZ01000403.1 GCA_009930125.1 Clostridia bacterium
TTTACTCATCTTTTTACGAATTTTTTGTTCTTCCCGTCATGATATCAATCTGTTTTTGTATTATCGAACAAAAATCGAACGATTAACTAAATGGCATTGGTACTTCGAGAAGGAAGGACTGGATACTTCCGGCTTCACCTCGGAGTTCCTGCTTACAATCTTTGCAGCTTTTGCTCAGGAGGAAAGCCGCTCCATTTCGGAGAACGTCAAACGAGGCATCAGAAACCGATACAAGATGGGCATTCCACCCTGGAGAGTAACCTATGGTTTTAGAAAAGGCTATACGATTTTTGAACCGGAGGCTGAGGTGGTCAGAGAAATCTTCCAGCTTTACAATGAGGATATCAGCGCAGAAGAAATCGCACAGATTCTCAATGAAAAGAAAGCACTGTTACCATCAGGATGTAAGAAGTGGGTTAAGGGAATGATCACACGTCTTGTCAGTAACGAAAAGTATATCGGTGATGTGCTGATGCAGAAAACCTATTGCGCAGACTTCATGACCCACAAATCCGTCAGCAACAGCGATTCCACTATCGAACGATACTATAAAGAAGGTAACCATGAGCCCATCGTTTCAAAAGAGATATTTGAAAAGGCAGGAAAGCTGAAGGGAATGAGGTCGCTTCAAAATGGTGCTCCCATGTATCCATATTATGGATTCCTCAAGTGCCCATTCTGCGGGAAACCGATGCTCAAGATTCCTATTGCCGGTGCGGTGGATGGAAATGCTTGGGTGTGTGGGGGAGAAGGACCGCATCAAAGATTAAGCGAAAGGACAAGCTGCCCGACCTACCTATTAAAGGATTCCCTTCTTAAGGAAGCAATGAAGAAGGCAATCAGGAGCCTTGATGCTTGCGGGGATGAGAACATCGCCTTTGCCCAGGCAATCATCATGGCCCAGGATGACCTGAAAAAGAAGGAAAAAATCACCTTCAGAGCTATGGATAAACTGGTGGAAAGCATCACGTTTGAAGACTGGGGCACCATCGTTGTCGACTGGAAGATGGGCTGGACTGGCAAATACCCGATCCAATTCTACAGTGTTACCGATGCCTTGATTCCCAAGATGGAAACCAAAAACGGTCACTACTATATCAATGGCATCATGGTTAGAGCCAGATCACTCACCCTGCAGGGATTTGAGAATAGACAGGCGGCTGCTCTTAAAACCAGAGTGATTGACCCTGGGGTTGGAGACCTGCCGGTTCCAAAAGTTATTCCGGAGAGTAAGCAATGAAAAATGCAGCAATTTATATGAGGGTAAATAGAAACCTCGATATCAGAAATCAAGAGTTGGAGAGCTATCGTAATGAATGTGCTAGCCTGGTAAAGGCTCATCCAGACTGGTGCTTAAAAGAAACCTATGTAGATATAGGACTGGGAAGAAAAGCCAAGAAGTGTGATGATAAGCTGCTTCTACTGTTAGATGAAGCATACAGCGGGAAGATTGAAGTCATCATCATACCTTCGATTCTTTCCTTTACAAGGAACAGTAATGACACGCTTTCCATCATCAGAAAGCTCAAGGAAAAAGGAGTGGAT
>RZYZ01000099.1 GCA_009930125.1 Clostridia bacterium
CTGAAAACTGTGAGACAGTAGCGGGAAATCCCCTTCAGGCTCCTGGAAAATGAAATGAAAGGAGAACATCATCTGTTACCATGATGTTCTCCTTCCGTATAAGTTTTAGCTTTACTCTGCGATTACGCGTTCATCCTTGAAAGCTCTTCTCCATGCTGGTTGAATACCTTGATAGCCTTTCCAGCCACATCCTTGTTGATCATCTGAAGAAAAAGATCATAAGGAATGGTCGCGGTGTGCGCACCTGAAGTCAGTGCACTCACAATCTGATTGGTGTTCTTGAAGCTGGCCGCCACGATGGTGCATGAAAGGCCGCGATCATCAAAGAACATTCTCATCTTCTCGATGGCTTCGAAGGGATTGACACCGTTGTTCTCCATACGGTTCACATAGGGAGCCACACTGTCGCATCCTGCCAGAGCGCCCAGGATTGCCTGATCCGCTGAATAGATCGCCGTGCCGAGGATCTCGGCATCCGGGTCTTCTTCCTTGATTCTCTTCACCGCTTCCAGTCCATGGACATCCATGGATACCTTGTAGGCGATTCTGTTCTCGCCGTTCATGGCCTTGACATGTCTGTAATCCTCAACCAGTGCATCGGCAGAGTCTCCCAGAACCTGAACATAGAGTTTTTCTATGCCCAGATCAAGGATCCCTCTGATCTGCTTCATCCTTTCCGTCTTTTCCTTCAGTAGGATGGTCGGATTGGTGGTGACCCCCTGAAATACACCAGTCTTCAGGGCTTCCCTGATTTCCGTGAGATTTGCTGTATCTAAATACATGTTTCCATCCACTTCCTTCTTATTTCTTCTTGATGATGATCTGAGTACCTACAGAAACCGCCACGGGTTCCTTCTTCTCCAGGTAGAGGGTTCCTGCCATGGCCGGATCCGTTTCGCCTTTGAAGTTCAAAGTCACATGTCCAAGATCCTTCAGGTTCTTTATGGCCTGTTCTCCTATGGCTGTGATCTCATAGGAGGTCTCACCAAGATACACCAGGTCGCCCACTTCCATTTCACCTGTCAGTGCGTTCTGATCGATAAGGAAGCAGTAGGGTCTCAGCTCCGCCGGCGCATCTTCGCCGAAGGTAACCATCATATCTTCTTCCAGAAAGTCCTTCGCATTCGGACCGATTTCTTTGACAACTGTAGAATAAACTATCATCATTTTCTCCTTTGTTTTATCTTAGTAGCTCTTATTTATAGAGCCCGAAGCTTGCAATCCAAGCTACAAATACACGAGGCACACCGTTCAGGAATCTTGAATAAAGAACCGAAGGTACACCGACTTCAACGGTTTCAGGTTCCGCTTCTTCCAGACCCAGTCCTACAGGAATGAAGTCTGCAGCATTCTGGGTATTGATGGCAAACAGTGCAGGAAGGGCCAGAGATGGCTCAATGTTTCCTTTACCGATTTCCACACCGATGAGTGTTCCGATGACCTGCGCGATGACCGCTCCAGGTCCCAGAAGTGGTGACAGGAAAGGCAGGGAACAGATGAATCCGATGAGCATGAGGCCCCATACGTTTCCGGCCAGTGGCGTCATGACATTGGCAAAGACATTACCGATGCCGCTTCCCTGGATGATTCCGATGAGCATAGCCACGAAAGCCATGAAGGGAAGGATGGTATTGATCACTGTCTGAACCGCTTCTCTGGAAGACTGAAGCATTACTGCGATGGCTTTACCGGCACCCATGCCGAATCTTGCCACGATGCTTCCTCTTTCCGCATTCTGCTGGGTCAGCTTCTTGTCTGTGGAGTAAGCAGCTGTCTTTTCTTCCTTCTTAGGCTGCTGGGCTGCGATACTTGCTTCCAGATCCTCGGAAGCAAGTGAGATCTGCTTCTCTCCTACATTGGATACATAGATGTCCTCATGGATGTATTTTGCCAGAGGGCCTGATTTTCCGGTAGGAATGATGTTCACTGTAGGAATGTTCTTCTGAGGATAGATTCCGCAGCGAAGGGTTCCACCACAGTCGATGATGGCCAGGGCAATCTCGCTGTCGGGAATGGAGGTCTTAAATCCGTTCACGGGCTCCATGCCTGTAAGCTCTGCGATCTTATCCACGATGGCAGGTTTTTCACCGCCACCCACTACATAGATGAATTTATGTTTCTCTTCGGTTGGTGTGATGACCAGCGGTCCACCCCATCCTCCTTGACCTTTATCAATTCTGATGCTTCTATATTTTGACATTAATTATATCCCCCTTCTTACATCGTCGCAACTTTTGAAAGCTCTACACCGGTCTTCTTGGATACATAGGCTGTAGTGAAATCTGTGACATAAGCGCCTACGGCGTTCATCACAAGACCTACCAGGAGGTATCTGATCGCCAGTGGTGTCATGGACAGTCCCAGTGTATCCACACCGGATGCGATGCCCAGCCATACGAAAAGCTCTCCAGGATTGATGTGCGGGAAGATTCCGTTACTGGTGTGGCAGTACTGGGCAGTTGCAGCATAGTAGCTTGGCTTGTAGAATTCCGGAAGGAATTTACCCATGGTGAAGGATGCAGGGTTTCCCAGCATGAATGTGGCCAAAAATGGCAGCACCATGTTTCTCATGATGGCATACTTGGATGCCCACTGGGCAAATCGGTTCACCTTATCCTGACCGATGAGGTTGATCAGGGTGTTCATGAAGACCAGGAGAATCAGGACCAGTGGCACGATGCCTACGATCCAGCTCATAAATACATCTGCACCGGTTCTGAAAAGACCGATGAAGCCTTCTGCCAAATTAATTAAAAATTCCATAAATACACACTCCTTGTATGTTCGTTATTTTAATGATTCGCTCTATGTTCAGTTTCTGAACTCTTATTTCTTCCTTTACCTATGCGAACTTCTCTGTGGTGAAGGCTTTCCATGGAATATCCACAGCCTTTCCTTCACTGATGATCTCATCCACATGCATGAGCAGCGGGAAATCGGATAGGTCCGCTTTTCCGGCTTCCGCCAGTCTTCTTACCGCTCTCGCCGTTCTTGTGGCGATGACGATGGATTCCAGGGTGACGCCCTCAAGCTTCGCCATGGCATTCTCGAAGGAGAGGCCCTGCCCCAGAAGGGTTCCGATTCTTCTGGTTCTGCCGCCGAAGATGGTCACGTAGAGGTCTCCTGCCCCGTAGATGAGGTTTTCCTCTCCACCACCGACCATTTCCAGAAGCATCTTCATTTCTCTGACGCTCTGTCCGAAGAGTGCCGCCTGGGAATTGTACTTCAGTCTGCCTTCTCCGTCTTCTCCCATGGCCAGTCCCACCGCCAGGGATACCCCCAGGGCATAGGCGTTTTTCAGTGCCACTGCGCATTCCACACCAACCACATCTGTGGAAAGGCTGATGTGATAGTAAGGGGCTTCGAAGATCTCCTTGAAGAATTTCAGGGTCTTTTCCTCTTCTCCGCAGAAAGCCACTGCCGAGTGGTCTCCATCTGCCAGTTCATAGCTGGTGCAGGGACCTCCGATGGCGTTAATTGTAAGGTTTCTTTCCTTGGGCATCTTCATCTTCCAGTAGTCCGGATAGGTGATCATCCTGCCGTCTTCCATGTCCACCATGCCCTTGGTCACAGACAGCACCGGCATGTTATCTGGAATATGGGGAATCACCTTCTCCAGAAACCAGTCCACACCGAAGCTGGATACGCCGCAGAGCACCGCATCTGCACCTTTCAGAGCTTCCTCCAGCTCTTCAATTTGGTAATACTCCATCTTCGCTTCTGGAAGATCGCGCTTTAAAGTGGGATGATATCCCTTTTCCTTCAGGCTGTCGATGATCTCTCTGTCAAGATGTGTGCCCACCAGCCTTACGGTATGTCCATTTTCGGTCACAGGAAAGCTCAAGGCGGATGCCATCTGTCCTGCACCTACATATGCGATTACACTCATTTCATTCTCCTTTTCTTCTGTAAAAAAAGTTATGCCTTTGCTCTGCTCAGTGCGCCTGTGATGGTGCCAAAAGGCGTCTTCTTGTCCGGAATGACTTTTCCGGCCTTCACCATCAGGTAGTTGTCCACGGCATTCAGCACAGCCAGTCTTGTGATTCTGATTTCCTTCTTCATTTCAGGGTCCTTCTTGCTGATTTCCCCAATCTTTCTGCCGTCAAAGGTGTTGAAGTCTCTGAACTTGGCGAAGACAGTGGAGCCCTGAAGCTTTCTGCCATAGCGGATCCTGTCTTCCTGATCCAGGGAAAAGAGCACCAGGGTACCGGATGTGATCTTGCCGGGTCTTCGCCCGATGGCCACTTTTCCTTCTTTTCTGAGTCTCGAGTACTCTTCCCCGAAATGGGTGATCTGTCTGAAGCCCAGATAGTATTGAAGGGCAAAGGCCGCCATGACGAATATTCCGATGAGAATCATATATTTCAGTTCCATACTTTGTCTCCTTTCATTCTGATTTCAGTCAGGTCCATGGCACTTTCAATTTCCTGCAGACTTGCTACCAGTGCCTTGTCTGTGATGATTCTGAAGATCTGGTCATAGATCTTCATAAGCGTATCCTCTTCCTTTCCGCTCATGATTTCCGGTATGAGGAGGAAGAAGATGATCTTCAGTCTGTCGCTGGTGGGATTGACCACACCCAGGGTCAGACTGATCTTCTTCGCTTCGGGGTCCGTCAGATGGGGAAAAGCCACGCCATTTTCATAGATCATGGAACTGGTCTTCTCCTTCTTCAGGAACCTTTCATAGACATCTTCAGATGCCCTGTGGTTTTTCATCAGATCATTCGTGATGAGCGCCACATTCTCTTCATACGTCAGTTTTTCATGCAGCACCTTCACGGAAATATCCGTGAGCTGACTGAGCTCTTCCAGAGGTCCAAGTCTCCTTGCCCCCAGTTCACTGATCTTTCTAGACAGAGAGTCCTGGTCCAAGATTCCTTCTATGAGAATCACCGGCAGGCCGCTTTCCGTCTTGATGTTTTCGGTGCTGAAGAGAATCTGGTACCCTGTCAGGTCCTTGTGGAGCATCTCGCCCACCGTCAGCATGTCGATTCTGGCCTGGTCTCCGAGGATTTCCATGAGCTGACGCCGAATCAGTTCAAAGGTTCCTCTGCCTCTGTTGGTGATGACCGCAATGCGTCTTCTCTCATGCTCTTCCCTCAGGACCTTTCTTTCATCCAGAATCAGGGCATAATACACAGCCAGATAGCTGGTATCCACTTTGCTGCCCATGAGGCTGTGCTTTTCCATCAGTACCTTCATGGAGGTCTTTGCCAGCTCGAAGGCCAGAGGAAATCTGATTTTGATCTGATCCGAGAAGATGTCTCGTACAGGGATTCTGAAAAGGAGTCTGTTCACCAGAAACATCAGGTGAAGCCTCACTTTCCGGTAGAAATCCTCTTCATCGATATGAATTCTGTATCTCGTCTCCACCATGTCGATCATTTCACGGACAATGACTCTGAGAAGCTTCTCATTCTCCTCATTGTCCATCTCATCGGTATAGGCGGAGTTTCTGGTGTTGATGGGAAAAGAAAGGAAATCGATTTCTTCCTCTGCGAGAGAAACCGCATAGATCTTCTCCAGCTCCTCCTTGAACCATCTGAGCTCTTCACTGTCTTGTTCAAAGTTCTTGTACATGGGCAGCTCTTTCCCGATGGACTGCTCCTGCCCGATTCTGTAAATGCTGATCATGACGGTCTTGAAAAGCAGGATTTTGTTTGAAAAACTCAGTCCGTACTTCAGGGAAAGATCCTGTATGATCTCCACCACCCTCTTGTCCATGGTGGCCCCCATGGGGAAATAATCAAAGACCTCATAAATGAGGACCAGTCTTCTGCTGAATTCATCTCCCAGGAATCGGATTCCCTTATTGGGAATACCCCTGATCCTGGCATTGTATTTCTGGAGCAGCTCCTTGGCTTTTTTAAGGTCATTGTTCACTGTGCTTCTTGATACCATCATCACTTCCGCCAGATCGTCGATGTTGAGGTACGTATCTTTTGTGATCAGTTCATCCAGGAGGTAGGCGATTCGGCATCTCATGTCGTTGAAATCATAGGACTTGTCGTGCTGCAGCTGCTCATATAGCGCTGCCTCATCCAGCATTCTCATGCTGATGTCTTCCACTTCTCCAGTGACTCCTAGCTCCACTTTGCCTCTGTAGTCCCGCCGGATCATATCGATGGCTTCCATCACATATTCTCTTGCCCCGAAATCTGCAATCATTTCCTGCATGGGCACGCTGTGACTCAGAAGCAGTGATGTAAGCAGTCTGTTTCTGTATGCTGCTGTGGACATTTCGCTCCTCCCTCCTTCCTTGATAAACTTCATGTTCCTATCCTCTGGATTTTCCGCCAGAGATATTGATGGTTGTTCCTGAAATGTAGGCAGATTTCTCTGAGGCTAAGAACGCCACCAGATAAGCGATTTCATCCAGCTTTCCGACTCTGCCCAGCGGAATGCTCTTCTCGTATCCTGTGTCCAGCTGGTCCACACTGATGTTTCTTGTGTAAGCCAGTGCCGCATTGTACTCCGGTGTGGTCAGGCCGGTCTTTTCATTGATGCCAGGCGCGATACCCACCACTTTGATGCCCAGCTTGCCAAGCTCCTTGGCCCAGGATCTGGTATAGGAATTGGTTGCACCCTTGGTTGCGGAGTACAGACTCTGACCCACGGAACCTTCCATACCGGATTCGGAGGAGATGTTGATGATGACCCCTTCCGTCTTGTTCTTCACCATGTCTCTTACCACCGCCTGGGTTGTAAAGACAATGCCTTTCTGATTCACGGCAGTCATCTTGTCAAAGGCCGCTTCATCCACTTCATACTGTCTTTCTTCGCTGTAGACATCCACCAGAAGTCTTGGAATATTGATTCCGGCGTTGTTCACCAGCACATCCACTTTCCCGTACTGTCTTACGGTTTCCTCCACCATGTCGTTGATGCTCTTCACGCTGGTCACATCCGTTCTGATGTTGTACACACCATCCCCTTTACCTGTGTCCACGCTGAGGTCTGCAACAACCACATTCGCTCCGTTTTTCACAAGTTCCTCTGCAATGTGTTTTCCGATGCCAGAGTTCCCTCCGGTGACGATGATGGTCTTGCCGGTGAGATTCAGCCAATTTTCATTCATAAGGTTGCCTCCTTCTCTTTTTTTCCTGTTCATTGTATCCCTAGGCAACCGAATAATTAATACAGGAATTCGATTACAGAATCCCCCTCTTCGTTGCACTAATTATACATGATTTCATTTCAACGTTGCATTATCGTATTCAGAAAAAGGCGTAAAAGAAGACGCTCAACCCTTCTTCGGATATTCTCCAAAAAAGAAATGAACGTCTCATGATACAGTGAATATTACTGGCTACTTATGCCTTCAGCACAATTTTTCCTTCCGGAATGCCCAGAGCCTCTTCAATGAGCACCCTATGGATACTCGGGTCCGTGACCCCTTCCATATAGAGATCGGCGATGCCGGAGATGAGAATCTTCAGCATGTAGCCTGGATACTTGTTTTCGATGAAGCCTGCCTTCTTCCCCTCTTCAATGAGGACCCCGGCATGGGTGATGGCGATCTCTGAAAG
>RZYZ01000005.1 GCA_009930125.1 Clostridia bacterium
CTTTCCCGGAGCTCGATATCAGTATATGTCCAATTGACACTGCGGGATCCGGGCCGGTTTTTATAAGGGGTTTCTCTGCATCCACAACATAACATAAAAGGAGGGATAGGCATGCCAGACAACAAAAAAAACATGGGAATGATGACAAAAGCACTGCACAGCGGATGGAAGAATGATCCTGCGACAGGTGCTTCAGGGCTTCCTCCACTTCTTTCAGCGGATGTCCGCAGGAGGCGGCAATCTCCTGTGCATTTTTCTTCTCTCTGAAGGATACATGCATGGCCACTTCCGCCTGAAAAGGCGTCAGAATCGATGCCAGTGCATAGTATTCCGGACCAAAAGGGATGGCTTCTCGGCTGGTGCCCGCTTTCGTTCTCCCGATCTTATTGGCCAGATCCAGTATCTCCTGTCTGTAGGCTCTGCCATCCACATCCGCCCAGTTCAGGGCAAAGTTGAACCGCTCCGATTTGTTGAAGTTGGTCTTTTCCATCTTTTTAGCCATCAGTTTTCTCCTTTCATCTGCTGTTTCACCCAGGTTGTCCATTCTTCTATGCCTTCACCGGTCTTAGAGGAGATGGGAAAGATCCTTATGTCGGGATTCAGTTCCCTCACACGAGCCTCCAGCACCGCCAGATCAAAATCGAAGTACGGAAGTGTATCGATCTTGCTGATCAGAAGCGCATCCACTTTCGCGAAGATCATCGGATACTTCAGCGGCTTGTCGTCCCCTTCAGGTACGCTCAGAATGGCGATGTTTTTCATGGCACCTGTGTCATAACCCACCGGGCAGATGAGGTTTCCGATGTTCTCCAGAAACACCAGATCCACATCTTCCACATCCAGTTCGTCCACCCCTGCTCTGGCCATGGTGGCATCAATGTGGCAGAGGCCTCCCGTGTGCATCTGCACCGCTTTGGCTCCGGCATGCTGGACGGTCCTCGCGTCCACATCGGAGTCCACATCCGCTTCAATGACGCCCACCCGCATCTGGTCTTTCAATGCACGGACTGTAGCCACCAGCATGGTGGTCTTTCCGCTGCCAGGTGAAGACATGACATTGATCATGAACGCCTTCTTCTCCCGAAGGGCTGCTCTTGTTTCATCCGCCACCATCTTGTTGTCTTCATGAATATTCTTCCTTATGGAAAACACTTTCAGTTCACTCATATACTCACCCCTATACTTATTTCAGGTTGATTATAACAACGGCCTCCCAGTGCTACAATAGCCTAGATTGTCTTAAATTTAACAAAATAATTACTTTAGCAAAGTGTGTACAGCTGACTCCAGATTCTTTCATCAGGCTCATCGAGGGCAAAATGTAAACACCAGGCCAAAGTAAAATAATTTCCATTCATTGGAATAAAGGGCCTAGTATGTTAAAATTTTGATTAATATGTGTAAAAGGAAAAGGTGGTGGAAAAATGGATCCGAAGAAAAAGTATGAAATCCTCATGGAAGGACAGACCGAGGGCATATCGGACACCTGCCGGAGACACGGCATATCCAGGACCCTTTATTACAGATGGCTCGCCCGCTATAAAGCGTCCGGCATGAAAGGCCTTCAGCAAGGAAGGCAGCATCTGACCCCTGCCAACATCACGCCGAAGGAAACAGAGGAGGAGATCCTTACCCACATCAGAAATCATCCGGAGTACGGACCAAGGGAAATCAGCTATCTGCTGGAGAAGCATGGCCTCAAGGTCAGTGAATCCTGCGTCTACAACATCATGAGAAGAAACGGGCTCTCCACCAGAGAAAAGCGCATCCGCTCTGCCAGGAAGAAAGCAGACAAGCCTTTCTTCACCCTGCCCCCTCTTCACGAGCTGAAAAGCGGGGAATGTATGCACTTCTTTCTGACGTCCTGTGCCACCCATAAAAGCTCCGGCATGGTCTATGCCTATACGCTCATGGACTATCGAAGCAAGATCGCCTGCACGAGACTCTACAGCCAGCTGTCTGGTTCCTGTTTCATGGACCTTCTCACTGCATCAGCGATCCCTGTGGCCCACAGCCTGAATTTTCGTCCGCGATATCTCTGCTTTCACGATGGTCTTGAGATGACCGCAAAAAGCAGGCAGGATTTCTCCCTGGACATTCAGCAAGTCCTTCAATCCAGCGGATTCGACATGACGCTGTTCTTTCTGGATAAAGATCATCCTCTGCAGGAGGACTTCAGTGCGCAGAAGCAGGAATATCAGAGGTCCTGCCTGTCTTCCATCATGCCCCTATTTCTATCGGAGGAGCCCCTTGACCGCATCAAGCTCCATCTGCAGAGGGAAATCAGGACCTACAACATCCATCAGAAGTCAGACTATGACGGGCTTCTCCTGTCACCCACGGAATATCATGCTCATGTGACGGGCGAAAGCCTCATACTGCCCCTCTGGGCCTATATAGACCGGATCTACTAAAAAGGAAGGTGAAGTTTCAATGCATATTGCCATCATCGGTGGAGGCTTTTCCGGCCTCACGGCAGCCTATCTTCTGGAGAAGAAAGGCATAAAAGTCACGGTCTATGAGAAGCAGTCCGTTCTTGGCGGACACTGTCAGACCCTGAAAAAGAAGAAGATGCCTGTGGAAATGGGCACTGCTTTCTGCTTCAATGAAGAAATCCGTGAACTCCTTCATACCCTGAATGTACCCTTCACAGAGCGTTTCACCTATCGCCACTTTCTGGATGATAATCATCAGAAGACGGAACATCTATCCCATAAGGAAGTGCCTCTTCTTCTGGAAGAACTGGAAAGACTGAAGGAAATACTCTCTTTCCACCAGGTTCCGGATGAAAGCACAGATTATTTCATGACGAAGGATTTGATGATCCCATTAGGAGAATTCCTCCAAAAACATCAGCTGAAGTACATCCGAGCGGTGATGACCCCCTATCTATCTTCCTACGGCTTCGGAAACAGCGAAGAAATCATGGCCTGCTACGCCTTCAGTATCCTCAATCTTTCCACCATCCACTCCTTCATCCGAGGAGACAAGCTTCTCTTCATCAGCGTCGGTGTATCGGAGATCATCCGAAAACTGGGAGAAGAGATTGGCGACATCCGGTATGGATCGGAGATCACTAAGATTCTTCCCCAGGACGGAAAAGTCCGGATCACCACTGCCCATGGGGGATCGGAATACGACAAGGTGCTTCTTGCCACCATGGTTCAGCCTGAGATCCTGAAAGATCTCTACCTGAAAAGCTTCATGGACAGACTGGACACCAATTCCTATGTGAGCTGCGCCTATGAAGTGTCCGACAGAAACATCGTCACCACCTACTACAGGTCCAACTTCGATAAGAAAGAAAAGATCCAGTTCTTTCATACATATAAAGAGAAGGATCAGACTGTACTGGTGGCCTATGCCTATGGGCAGCTTCATGATGGACTCATCCATGGCATTACAGAAGACATCCGAAAAACGGGTGTTGAAATCAGGCATCTGATCACAGCCAGGCAGTGGCAGATCTTCCCCCATATCCGACCGGAGCATCAGAAAGAAGATCTCTACGCCGAGCTGAAAGCCTATCAGAAAACCTCTGATATCCATCTCATCGGTTCACTGGTGTCTAAGCCGGCACTCTCCAGTCTTTACAGCTCTGTGAAGAAATACGTCCATGAGACATACTGAAAGATCTTTGACTGCTGATCAAAGGCTCAATAAAAAATAAGGCTCCTGAAACGGCATCTTCGTATCCGTTTCAGGAGCCTTTTGATTATCTTTCTTGATTCTGTTGTTCATGCGTTTACAGATCTTACCCTTCGATGACGGACATCAGCTCATGCTGAATTCCGTTCCCGAGATCTTCAGATCAAACATCTTCTTTGCCACGCTGGCAAGGTGTGCACCAGCTTCGGAAGGATTGATGCATTTCGTGGTAAATTCTCTATCACGCTTACCAAGGAATATTACTCATCTTCGGATTTATCCAGAAATGCCTTCAGATAGACCGCACTGGAGCGGGTCATCTCCAGAGAAAATCCGGACATGTATTTCCGCTCACAGAACTTTCTCATGTAATCATCAAAATCAAAGTCTGGCTGACCTGCACGTTTCTCAAACATTTCCCTATGCTCAAAAGGTTCCAGTCTCCTGTACCGGTTCTCATGGACGATATAGGCTTTCGCAAATCTCTCAGGCTTTTTACGTTTCTTCTGCTGCTCTGTAGGGTAACCCAGAACCAGCATAGTGATTGGCACAACATAGGCATCCAGATGAAGCAGCTTTCTGACCTCCTCCACATTCTCCAGGATGTCTCCGATGTAGCAGGAACCAAGGCCAAAAGACTCTGCAGCCACCACCACATTCTGGGCGGCAATCACCGCATCCTGGATGGACAGAAGAAGATCTCCGGCTCCTGGTTTTCTTGCTGTTAGGCCCGCTTCCTCATAGGCATCCAGCCATCTTCTGCTGTCCGCAAGAAAGATCAGTACTAAAGGCGCATCCGCAATGAAGCCCTGATTGTCGCAGGTCACAGACAGCTTCTTTTTGAGGCTCTCCTCTGTCACGTCGATGATGCTGTAGAGCATCTGATTTCCCGCTGTGGGTGCCTGAAATGCGGCATCAAGGATAGCTTTTTTGATGGAGTCCGGCACAGCTCTCTTTTCAAAGACCCGCACGGATTTGCGGCTGAGCAGTGATTCATAGATCGGATTCATCTCTTTTCCCCCATTTCCATTCACTTTATGATTTTTTCATTCTGGCAGCTTCCCTTCCCGTTTCAGGATTCAGAGCATCCATCAGGGACTTTCTGAAAAATTCCTGATCCAACTCATAGAAGACCCTGCAGTTTGGTTTCTTTTCCTGAATCTTTCTGGTGTCCACATAGCTCATCCCCCGGGTGATGCCTTCTCGTGTATCGATTTCCACATGCTGATCCTCGTAAATGAACTTTTCCGGGTCTGTCAGGGCAAGGATCGCGCAGGGATCATGGATTGCCGCATCCTTTGAGATATAGGAAGAAAGAATCCTCCTGCTGAACTCAGAGAATTCGCTCTGATATTCCTTCATGGTCTTCATTTCCTTATCCGTCACCGTGGCACGGTTCGTCACATCAAGCCCGCAAAGAAGAAGCTTCACACCGCTTTTCATGACGATGTCTGCAGCCTCCGGATCCTTATGGAAATTAAACTCGCTGTAGGGCGTGATGTTTCCCCTTCGGATGCCGCCTCCCATGATGCTCACAGCGGCAATCTTTGCTTTCACTTCCGGATAGGCAAGAAACAGAATCGCCAAATTCGTCAGCGGTCCCACAGCTGCGATATATACGGGCTCGATGCTTTCCAGTAGGATCTTTCTATAGACATCCAGTGCCTTCAGAGAGCTTAAAGGATGCAGTCTGTCTTCCCCGAATTCATGGGCATATCCACCCAGTCCATCCCTTCCATGCACTGTGCCCAGCAGTGGCGGCTCTCTAAGTAGTGGCCTGGATGCGCCTTCCGCCACGATGCACGGAGCGTCCAGAAGTCCTGCGATGAGCCGTGCATTATAGGTGGTCTTCAGAATGTCCACATTGCCAGAAACACTGCAGATGGCTTTCAGATCAATTTCCGGTGTGCGATGGGCCAGCAGTATGGCAAACACATCATCCACCCCTGGGTCGCAGTCCAGAATCAGCGGGTATTTCTTCAAATTTCTTCCCTCCTAAAATAATATTATCGCGAGAAATACTATTCTGAGACAATGACTGGATCTCATTCAAATGAAACTCCTTAGGATTTTCTTCCACAGCAGTTTTTATATTTCTTCCCGCTTCCACAAAGGCAGGGTTCATTTCTACCAGTCTTCCTATTCTTCTCTTTCACTTTTGAACCCATGACGGGTACAGCGCTGACTGTAAAGGGAGGTCTGAAAGAACTTCTCGTCTCTTTCTTCTTTTTTCCAGATAGTTCCACAGGTGCATAGCCACCCAGCTCCCATTGGGATGCATGATCATAAATATCCATGACCAGCCCTGAAATCATCTGAAACCATTTTTGATCAGGAATCTCAATCCTCATTTCCAGAAGCTTCATGATCTCCTTAGGATCTCCTGTCTGATTGATGATCCGAATCACTTCTCGTCCGATTGCTTCTGCCTGAGAGGAAGTCAATCCGTAGGCATCCCGGATGGTCTCTAGAAATGCCCTCATTTCGGTTGTCTTCTCTATGTATCCGGGCTTTCCTGCTTTTCGCAGTTGTGCAATGGTGAAAGTATAGGGCGGAATATCCTTCCTCTTATTCTGCTCTGCCATCACTTTGGACAGATTGTGGACATCCTTACGAAAAACCAATGCTCCGCTCTTTTCAATTTCCCCGTAATAAACTGCTGCCTCACCAATGACTGCTGAATAGTCCATGGGGTCCACTTTCACCCCGGTTAGTCCGGAAATTCTTGTCAACACATTCCAGTATTCATCCACGCCAATGTAGTAGAGCAGCCCTTGAGTCAGAAGCACCCAATCAGAATTTCGCTTCAGAATTTGAGACAGTTCCTCTCCCTCAATGGCTCTTAGCGAATGCGCCAGGTCTTCTGGTATGAAAAGTACTTTCTTTCCTTCATTAATCCCATGAAAAAGAAGTCCATACCTGGAAAGTGTTCCGATTTCCTTTGGCGTCATCTGCTCATAAGGAATGATTCCGCCATGGGTAAGAACTCTGCCAAGCACCTGATATCTTTCTTCATCCCATCTGTAAAGAAGCGTCCTCACAATCATCGGTATGAACTCTGACAGTTCTTTGGCCAGGTCTGCCTTCTTCAGCGCGCTCATGCCAGGAATTCCAGAGGCCTTTCGGATTTCATCCAGTTCATGTTTGGTTCGCCTTGACAATGCTTCATAGAAGAGGCATGGCGCTCCTGCCCTCTTCCATAACTCAACTTCCGCTTTCTTCCTGCGTTCCTCTTCCCAAGTCATCATACCTCCCAGCATTCTCTGGATATCCTTGTTCAGTTTTTTCTCTTTCTTCTCTCCCATATCTTGCTCCTCTAAAAGGGAATATCCGGATCATCAATCTCCACATCCCCTGCTTCAAAAAAGAGATCCGTCTCAATCTCCACATCCTCTGCTTCAAAAAAGAGATCCGTCTCGCTGTCCATTTTCATCTGCTCTGGCATCTCACCGAAAATATAGTTGAGTTCATCCTCTGTCAACTCGGATTTAAAAATTTCATTCATCAGAAAGTCCAATTCCCGGTCAAACTCATCCAATGTTTCCTCGCTCTCCCTCTTCTTCCTTCCCGCTTTTCCAGAACAGTCCTTACAGATGTGTTTCTTATGTCCTTTGCCGGAGAACTTTTCATTGGATCTTGTTCTCCCGCATATTCTACAGTAGTGCCCCATAACTTTATACTTCACTCCTTCCATGATTGGTATCAACTATTCTATGACTTCCTTCACTCTTCCTACTATGCCACCTTCCAGCATGACTTTGATGCCATGAGGATGTGAGGGAGAATTGGTGAGGATCTTCATGACCACACCTTCCGTCAGTTTTCCTGATTTCTGATCCTGCTTCTGCACGACCTTCACTTTTTTCCCGATGGTAATATCATTTCTTACTGTCCCACTCATTTACTGTTCTCCTTTGTTCTGATGCCCAGAATCATTTTCTATCTTCTCTTTCCAACTTATTCTATCATCTTTTCACCTGTCACTGCCACGTTCCGTGAAAGAAATCTGCATATTTCTGTACGTTATAAGCATAGCAACTACCAGTTCTGATGAAAATGAAGCAAGACTGAAACCTACTCTGCAGTAGATTTCAGTCTTGCCTGATTCCATATGGATTCTCTGGAAGCATCCCTCCATGATGAGGATATTCTATGATCTGATACTTCAGCTGGAACTCAAGCCCAAAGCTTCTGAGCTGTTTACTGAAGGCTGCATTTCAAGCTCTCCTGCCCATTCGAAGGCTTTCTTCGCAATGATGACAGCTATGATCTCATTGATGATGGCAGCCGCAGCGATGGTTCCCTGAAGAATCACTGCGGATTCAGGATCAAAGGTATTCAAGTTAGTGGCTGCAATGGCAGTGAATACCAGGGAGACACCGGAATGGGGTAGCAGTGTCAGTCCTAGATATTTCTTCACGGTTTCCGGTAAACCAGTCCGTGATGCCCCCAGATAGGAACCGGAGTACTTGCTCAGTGCTCTGGATCCGATGTAGACCGCAGTGAAAATCCCTGCATCCAGAATCAGGTGATAATCAAGTGGAGCACCCAGATTCAGTATGACCACCATGAGGGAGAGCATCAGTAAGGGATTGAAGGCAGTCATGATCTCTTCCAGTCTCTTTTCCGTAAGCATATTCGCGAAGGTGGCGGAGAAAGCCATGCCGATGAGCATGAAATTCAGTGCAGGCTCGGCGAGAATCACATGATTGAAGAGAAAACCTATTCCTGCTGCCAGAAGAATCAGGACCATGGTACGGATCCTCGTACGGTTTCTCGATGCTTCCTTTTTCAGAATCATGCCACCGAAGAATCCTGTCCCCATGCCGATGGCAATGGGCAGTAGAATCATCAGCGCCAGCGTCATGATTAGGGGTGCTCCATCACCGACATTCCCTACAGTGATGAGAGAATTGATGCTGAAGAACACGATGATGGCCACGATGTCATCCAGTGCAGCCATGGGAATAAGGGTTCGTGTCACAGGACCTTCTGTCCGGAATTCCCTGACTATGGATAAAGCGGGTGCAGGTGCTGTGGCCAAGGCGATCCCACCGAAAATTAATGCAAGATATAGAGGAATCCCAGAAAAATAGAAGATGACTCCGAAAAACAGAGTCACCACGAAAAATGTGGAGAGAGACTGAAAAACAGTGGTCACTATAATCTGTTTTCCGGACTGCTTCAGATTTTTCAGAACCAGCTCACTTCCAATCATCAGCCCCATACCGCATTCCAGAACACTCAGCACCGTATGATACCACCTGGTCTGAAGAAGCTCTCCACTTAAAAGGCCAAAGGCTTGGGGACCTAAAATCATGCCCGCCAGAAGCCAGCCCAAAATAGCGGGAAGCCGCAGTTTTGAAATCAGCTTCCCGGAAAAATACGCTAGGATGACTCCTAAGAGAAGTCGTAGTATAAGGTTTGTCATCATTAATCTAAGTCCTCCTTGACGATTCCATAAAACATCAGTTTCAGAAGACTCTTCAGCTTAAGCTCATGCTCCTGAAACAGCTGACCAATATCTTCATACGTCTGTTTCTGAAAGTGGTGATTGAAGGATTCCTGAAAGAGCATGAAGTAGTCCACTGCCTCCTGGCGCGTTACGTCTTCCTTCAGTTCCACATGATCCAGAATCCGTTCATAGAATGCCACATTGAAGCTCTCCAGTTCTGCTGTAATGTCTCTTATCTGATCTCTTAGATGTTTCGGGGGCTGGAGCAGAGCATTGGTGAAAATCGTGCTGTAGTAAGGATTTTCCTTGAAGAACTCCTGCCGTGATGACAGGTATTTCTCCATGCTTTCCTCCACACGAGAAAAAGAGACCTCAATGCCGCCAAGAAAATCCAGGAGACTGGTAAAGCATGCTCTTACGCATACAAGATAGAGTTCATCCTTATCTTTGAAGTAGTGATAGATGATTCCTTTGGATAAACCGCCTCTTTTCGAGATTTCGTTCAAGGAGGCTTCACTGTAGGTGTACATGCCGAATTCCTCCACCGCAGCACTTACGATCTGCTCTCTGGTCAGTCTGTTTTTCTCTTCCCGGTTCATGGTCTCGCCTCCTTATTTTTTTCGACCGACTGGTCAATAATACGATTCTACCATAAATTGACCGATCGGTCAATTATTCAGATGTTCATTAGATTCACTTCCTAGGAGCATCATTTCCAGGACAGCCACCGCAAGATACGATTTCTTTTTTCTCCCGATGGAACTAAACTAACTAAACTACCACTGAATCTTTTCGCTATTTCCTATGGCTTTTATGCTGATCTGGTGTAAAATAGAACTATTATTTTAAAAACGAAAGAAGGTGCAGAGTATGATAGCAGTACTGGCTGGAACCCCTATCGATACAGCCATGGGGGTAGCGTATCTTGAAAAGAACGGACTGGCATCCAAAGGATACCATGTATCGGACACACCGAAAGAGCAGAGTCTGCTTCAGGTGGTCTACCCTGAAAAACTGGTTCAGATGGTGAAGGAAATTCTCATGGAAATACGAGAAGAAGGAATGGACACTGTTTATGTCTACTGCAACTCCATTGCCGCGGCAGTGGATCTGGAAGCCCTTGCCAGTGAGCTTTCCCTGCAGATCATCACACCTCTCATGATCTATGTGGAAATGGGCAGAAGGTCAAAATGCCTTGGCGTACTGGCTGCCAACAACCAGAGTACCCATGGCATTGAACGCTCCATACAGAAGCATAGCAAGGATGTTCATGTCATCGGCACCGGAATGCTGAAGCTGGTGGATGCAGTGGAGGAAGGACTGTCTCCTGAAGAGATCATCCAGAAATTCAGGCTTGTGGATCTCCTCAAGTTCTACAGGAATGCAGGCTGTGAAGCGGTAATTCTCGGCTGCACCCACTTCTCCTATTTTCATAAAGCGCTTTCGGAGAAGAGTCCCCTTCCTCTGGTGGACCCCGCTGAAGCCATGCTTTTGAAGATCGGAAAGAAATCCTGAGAAACAGAACAGAAATATCAGCAGGCCGGTCCTTTCAAGTAAAGAAGGATCGGCCTTTTTCACAACTTGCTTTACCACGGAAGTATCCTCAGGGCGTTTCACCTGTTACAAAATCAACTCTTCCGTGTATAATGGTAGAAGCACACAATTTACAGGAGGAAATACATAATGAAAATCGGATCACATGTCTCCATCAAAGATGGACTGCTGGGCGCCGCAAAAGAATCCCATTCTTACGGCAGCAGCACTTTTATGATTTATACAGGAGCCCCTCAGAACACAAGGCGCTCCCCCATAGAAAACATGAAAATAGAGGAAGGACAGAAGTATATGGAGGAGCATGGTCTAACAGACTTTGTCGTTCATGCACCCTATATCATAAACCTGGCTTCCTACAAGCCTGAGATCTTCAATCTGGCGACGGACTTTCTGAAAGTCGAACTGGATCGCACCACTGCTCTGGGGTCAGAGTACCTGGTTCTTCATCCAGGGGCCTTTACAGACAAGGATGCGGAATATGGCATGAAGCGCATCGCTGAAGGCCTCAATATGGTTCTGGAGGACAGCACCCGCCCCTTCGTATGCCTGGAGACCATGGCCGGAAAGGGAACGGAAATCGGAAGAAACTTTGAGGAACTGGCTGCAATCATTGAAATGGTGGATCACAAAGAGAAAATCGGAATCTGTTTCGATACCTGCCATACCCATGACAGCGGATATGACATCATTCATGATTTTGACGGTGTCATCAGGGAATTTGATTCCATCATCGGACTGGACCGCCTGAAGGTCATCCATGTGAATGGATCCTTGAACCCCAGAGGCGCAAAGAAGGATCGTCACGCGAACATCGGTGCCACAGAGGACAACCCCCGAGGTCGGGATCAGATCGGTGCCGATGCACTGAAATACATCGTGCATCATGAGGCGGTGAAAAACAGACCCATCATTCTGGAGACGCCGTGGCTGGACAAGAAAACAAATCTCTATAAAGAAGAAATCGCCTTCCTGCGAGGCGACAGCATTCTATAACACTTCTTCATATAAAAAAATCAGTGACCAGGGTCTGAGCTAAGCTGCTCTTCCCTGATCACTGATTTTCTTTTCTGCTGCGTTCATATCTTTTTCTATGAAGTAATGAGCTCCTGTGACAATGAGTGCTCCACCGATGAAGTTACCGATGGTGACCACCACAAAAGTGACCAGAGTGGAAGCGATGGTGATTTCCGCACCATTGATGTAGCCCATGACCAGATAGAACATGTTCGCCACGATATGCTCCGTGCCGCTTAATACAAATACCGCAATGGGGAACCAGACTGCAAGAAGCTTTCCGGCAACGGTCTTTGCGCTATAGGCCATCATGACCCCACTGCACACGATGATGTTGCACAGAACTGCGCTGATGAGCATCTGACTGATGGGCATGGCTGTTTTGGCGACTGCACTGCCTGTAACGGATTCAATCATGGCTTCACTGAAGATACCTGCTCCGGTGCTTAAAAGGGCCATGATTACAGCACCTGCCAGATTGGATAATAATACGATGGTCAGCATTCTCATGAAACTGCCCAGCTTCACTCTGCTTCTGAACACACTCATGATACCCATGCAGTCACTGGTGAAAAGCTCTGCGCCAACGAGAAGAATCGCCATGATGCCAGCTGGAAAGATCAGCGCGCCCAGAAACTTGCCGATTCCTGGATCTGCCGTATAGGCTACCAGTCTGAAGTAGGCTATGGCACCCATGGCAATGAACATGCCTGCCAGTACACCCTGAATGATCAGTGCTCTTTCGTTTCTTTCCGTCTTGCTTTTTCCTGCTGCGGTTATGTAGTCAATGATTTCGTTATACGTTTTCATGAATTCCTCCAATATAATGTCTTATAATTGCCAAACGCTATGATATCATAATTTCAGGCAATGTACAATCAGGGATTAAATCGATTTTCTTTCACTGCCAGGCAGAACCGAAAATGTCTCAAAACAGAAAAGAGAATCCGCATGAGATTCTCTTCTCTGTTTTGTATGTCTTATTTGTTTTTCCTCTTTTCTGTCCATGTATGCCGCTGAAGTCTTTCTCTACTTCTTCTTTCTGACAGGAATCCAGATTTCACTTCTATAATTCGGATTCTGTGTATCCGGACTTTCATTCCAGAGAATTTCCGGACCTTCTGCTGCCTCGTATCCTGAAGATGGAAACCACTCCGCGTAGATTCTTCCCCATATATTCTGAAGAGTTTCCGGAAATGGTCCTACTGCTTCAAATACAGCCCAGGTGCCCGCACTGACAGGAAGCTCCTCAAAATTGTGGTTCCCCTTGTTTGTTGTCGCTACACCCAGATAATGATCCAGTTCTCCCTGTTCCTCCATTCGTCCTTCTGAAAAACTGGTGGAAGCACTGATGATGCCTTTAGGCTCCACATCTGACATGGATTTCAGCTGTCTGATGATATCCGGTGTCAGCAGCTTCGTCATTTCAGCGATCTCCGGATTGACGCCTTTAAAAACCATAGGTACTCTCTTCTTGAAACCCACGATCTGAAACGACTCTTTTTCTACTATTCGATACTTCATTTCATGCCCTCCTCCTATCGATAACTGAAAGGTCATTTTAGGAAAAGCTTTCATCACAGCCAGTTCTCTTTTCGCTTCAGAAGGAAGGATACCGTGCATGGCCTGAAAAGCACGAGAGAAAGCATCAGCTGAATGATATCCGTATTTCACTGCCACATCAAGGATTCTCAGATCCGATTCTCTCAGATCAGCCGCTGCCAGAGTCATCCTTCTTTTTCGTATGTATTCCGACAGACTCAGACCTGCCAGTTGACACTCCCCATAGCTAAAGCAAGGGGATTCTTGGATGATTAAACCTCAGTCTGTTTCCAGTAGAGGAGTATGACTCCAAGCTAAGGGCTGTGTCATCAGCCCGTCCTAAGCCAGTGCATATAGCAGCTTAGGCTGACAGGCTGTTACCACCTGTCACAGGTGCAGTGATGATATTCCTCGCACCGAGAATGTCTCTGTGGGTTTTAAATCCACAAGGGCATTTATATTTCCTGTCATTGGCGTGGTTCTTTTTGCCACAAGCAGGGCAAGTCTGGCTTGTATACATCGGATTGACGTAGACAACTTCAATTCCTGCCAGATTTGCTTTGTATTCTATGAACTGAGTCAGTCGATAGAAACTCCAGGTATGGAGATTTTTTGCGTTTTTACGGCTTGTTCTTGCCGTCTGAATGCCAGAAAGTTCTTCCATCTGGATGACCTTCACATTGTTCTCTTTTGCGAAATTGACGATTTCTCTGGAGACTTTATGGTCTTTGTCTTTCATCCATCGCTGCTCTTTGTCGTCAAGCTTTCGAAGTGCTTTCAGCTTCTTCGCTTTGCCAAGAGACTTTCTCTTGAGACGTGCCATTCTCTTTTTGTACCTATTCTCACGTCCATTGCCAAAGAACTTCACCTTTTGAGTGTCAGTGACCGCAACGGCTGGAATTTTTAGTCCCAGGTCAATGCCCATGACAGAAGTTCCATGATTGTTTTCAATGGGGGCATCCACTGCAATCTGGGCAATGTACTTTCCCTGTTTTTTTGAAATGCGAAGTGTACCCAGCTTGTTTTGAAGCAGGGCTTTCTGGTATTCCGTAGTGATAACCCTAAATGTGAGTTTTTTTGATTTACCATCTTTCCATACTGGGAAAGAAATAGAATCCTCCCCTATGGAGTAGTTCTGATTGTTCCAGATGGCAACTGGTCTCTTGAGAACGGGAACTTTCACTGTTTTTTGCTTCTTAGTTGGATTTTTCTCATTAAAACTGATAGTAGATTTCAAATCCTTTGTGTACTTCTTAAACACAGAACGAGCATCTTGAATCGCCTGGTTTTTTAAGGCACTAGGCATGGATGTTGAGATATTTGCACTTGTTCTCTTGTCGATTTGGTTCATAGAAACAAAATCTGAAACTATGTCATTGACGGTTGCAATATAATTGTTGAGAATGTTTTCAATGAGGAATATCTGTTCATGGTCAGGAATCAGTTTCATTTGAACTGTCAGTTGCATGCTTTGCTCCTTTCTCATAAGTCTTCTGACTTTGAATATAGGCTTTGATTTGTTCCAGTGGCGCTCCACCACTTGTAGAAACAAAGTATGAATTAGACCATAATGTAGGCAATTTTGTCGTGAGATGAGAAAATTCCTTTCTTAATTCTCTTGATGATTGTCCTTTAAGAGCTTTCACTACACGATGGATGCCATATTGAGGGTCAACATCTAGCAATAGATGAACGTGTTCAGGCATAACTTCCATTTCAAGAAGCTCAACCTCTTTTTCCTCGCAGACAGATGCAATTATTTCTTGAGTCTTAGCTCTACTTCATCAACAAGTACTTTTCTACGATATTTAGAACACCATACTATGTGATACTTGCAAGAATAGACAATATTGTTGTTTGATTTATATTTTGTACTCATACTACTATTATACTACATTTAGCTGTATAATATAACTGTTTTTGAACTATTCTCGCCTTATATCCCCATGGCTGAAGCGAGGGGCTTTACGGCTCGCTTTGGTAAGAGAACATTCGCTTGAAATGATACTCGGAACAGAGTGCAATTTTCGAAACCGCACTGTAGTCAATTTCCTCAGTGATATTTTTTTCAATGTAATCCATGGCCTGATTCATACTATGTAGCGAATCCATAAAACACCTCCTTTCAGCCTCCATATTACCAGAGAGGACTTCCGTGCATCCGATAATCTGTGCACAGATTTATCGGTTCTTCAGCCTTATGCGTCAGAACCTCGTGAACGGATCATCCGCCTCACACTCTCTTTTCTGAATGAAGCTGTATGCGTTCTTCCATGCTTCTATCAGCATCATAAATAATAGCTGGAACGCACAATGGTCCCCCTTCTTAGCTGACACCGTAAATACTGACCTCTTTCCATTTTCCTCTTTTAAACACGACATAGGACCAGATTCCCGAAATGATATTGGTGGCACTGATGGCGATCCAGACTCCTGTGGAGTCGAAGCCCAGCAGCAGTCCCAGTATAAGCGCCAGCAGTACTCTGATCACTACCCAGCTTACAAATGTAATCTGAAAGGGCTTCTTCGTATACCCTGCACCCTGCATGGTTCTGGACAGAATAATCGATGCCGCGTGTAGAGGCTCGGATATGCCGATGATGATGAGAAACATGGTTCCGATCCTTACCACTGCCTGATTGGCATCCTCCAGGAAGAAATTGATGAAGGAATTAGAAAACAGAACAAAAAGCAGCGATATGCCAAACATCACAATCGCCCCCAGAATCGCTGTGGCTTTTCCGCTGGCTTCCGCTCTGTCATACTGCTTTGCACCCAGGTTCATGCCTGAAAGGGTCGCTGCCGCTGTACCAATGGCTAGGCCAGGCATCAGCGCATACTGATTGAGATTGGTTCCGATGACAAAGGCAGGCACGGCAAACTCCGCATCCAGGGTTCTTGCCAGAATGGCAAACATCACGAAAGTCGTGGCGTTTCTGGACAGTCCCTGCAGGCCTGATGGGATTCCGATGTCCATAATCTGCCTGGATGCCTCCCAGACGGGTTTAAACATATGCTGGAGTCTCACCTTCACATCAAACTTTCCGCTTAAGAGCAGTCCCCAGGACACCAGTACACTGATGAATCGGGAAAGGGCTGTACCCATGGCGGCTCCAGCCACTCCATAGGCAGGAACTCCGAACATACCGAAAATGAATATATAATTGCCGATGACATTGACGATATTCATCATGATGTCGATAAAGAGAGGCGTCTTGGTATCTCCTGCACCCTGGAAGATGGACCTGGCCATGAAGTGCAGAAGAAAGAGGGGTACAGCCAGAAAGAAGACCTCCATATATTCCATGGCATAGCTGAGCACACCATCATGCACACCCAGAATCTTCAGACTGAATTCGTTGGTCAGAAGACCCAGCGGAACAATAAACGCTGAAAGCAGAAGTGACAGCATGAAGGCCTGTCCTGCGGCAATGCTGGCGCCTTCCCGGTCCCCTCTGCCCACAAATCTTGCCACCATGGCCGTGGTGCCCGTTGAAATGGCGATGACCAGCACCATGAACACCATGATGATGTTTCGGCTAGTGCCCACAGCGGAAATGGCGTCCACGCCTAAGGTTCCAACCATCTTCATGTCGATGGTCCCGACAGACACCTGAAGCAGGGACTGTATGATCACCGGCCATGCCAGATATAATGCTGTTTTATATAGATTCTTGTTGTTTAGTAGATATTCTCTTCTTTTTTCATAATTTTCACTTGCCATAAAATTCCTCCTACCTATTTAGTATACCATCTGTATCGATTGATTTTGCCTTCAAGAGATACAGAAATTCGGTGTACTGATTCTGTACTGTTTTCAGAACCGAGTTCATTCCCCGAAAACAGAAAGACAAGACCCTTCATCCCTATCCGTTGATGAACGGTCTTGTCTATAGGATTTTCTTACCCTTTCTGCTCCTTTCTTCGTGCGGTGTAAATCACAACCTATAATCAATCTATAACTCAGAACACTTTTCTCAATTGCATCTGACTATTACTTAATAAAACATCAGGAAAATGCCCATGAAGGATGCCAGTACAAGAATAACTGTAATAATGGTCATGGCATGATAATTGAATGAAAAGGATTGTGCGGAAAGATTTTCCCCTTTGTAGTGGGCCCTGATATAGTGATATACACTCTTATACTGATACCAGCCATAGATGAAGGAAAAGATGCCTACAGAGATCAGAGCGACCGCAATGGTCCAGGAGATCCACCTGGTCTGGGTATCTTTCAGTGCAGTCCCCACGGTCACGCCAACACCTGAAATATTGAAGCCAGTTCGGATCCAGGCAGCGAATGTCCTTTCTGCTGCCACAATGTTCTCTTATTGGATAGTACCAAGACTTTTAACACGCAGATGTTACTATATGTAATTTCATTCTACAACATTCATTCATTTCAGTTTGCAAATCGGTTCTCTTCTCGCTCAATTTCTGCTCTTTAAAACAGTTCCGGTGAAGTTGCTAGTGCAGAAGGGACTAACTATATGAAATCTTTAATTCAGCTTTGAGTTTATCATGATTACCAGAACAGTATCATCTGAAGCCCTACGCCTGCTGCAGTCATAACCGAAAGGATTCCGATTATGAGCAGCGGCTTGTCCTTGAATCTGCTCAAAGAAGATATACTGTTCTTGCTTTTTGTAGCCTGATGAAGAAACACAAAAAACAGAATCATGAGAATGACATCTTTCACAAAGTCTGCTGCAGGTTTTAGAGGAAAAAATGTAGCCTGCATGAGTGCGCCTGTTCCTATGGCCAGAATCAGATAAAATATTGTTCTGAATTTAATCACGCTATCTCCTCCATTTCATTCTTACAATGCACATCCGCTGATTTCAGCTGAGACTGCTGCTCCATCCCGTCAATGATGTATTTCAGCTCTTCAAGGATCTTCTTGTCTCTAGGCTCGTCAATTTCGCCAAAAACAAATCCTGTAATCTCATACGCATAACCATCCTTCAGAAATGTTCCGATATATCTCGTATACACTCCATCCGGATAATTTTCGCCTGAATTGAAGTCTGATGTTACATTTTTCTTCTCCCATATCAGTTCAGCAGGTGCATTCTGCTCTGAACTTCTGCATGATATTGAAATACTGAAAAACTCTGAATCAGATAATTTGTTCGGCGTGATGGTAATGTAATAACCATCCCAATCTCCAAACTGCCTGCTTCTTTCCAGAGATATGGCCTGACCTGCCACATGCAGATAGGGATTGTCTGAAGCTGTGTCATATGTCGGAACCAGCACCTCGGGATCCTTCATGTAATGATCGATTTGAAAAATCATGGTCAGCTCTTTTGTCATGGAAAAATACTTATCATAAAGCATGGGTGTATAGAGTAATGATGTGAGCAAAAAGAGAACCAGGAAGATTGCTGCTGGAATATACTTCTTCATTCAAAACTCCTTCTGAGAATATCCATTTCACTTTCTTATGTTATTGTAAACTTCAATTCTTTTAATATTCATAAGCCTATTATACCATGCAATTCACACACTGTAACTTCCTTCATCTTCTTTCATCCTTCCTTCATCCATTGATTCGCTTCATCCGGACTGTGTATGGCCTAATCTCTTATTCTGCAGGCAGGCCATCAAAGTCTTTTATGCTTTCGAGGTGCTCATCCCAGTTTGCTTTCCGGACAGAAAAGATATGTCCCTGGGGTCTTATGGGAATATCACTGTCCAGGCTTCCTGCGGGGACCACCAGAAGTTTTCCTTCCATCTGAAGATTGGGCAGAGCGGATCCGCAATGGGTGCAGAAGCTCTTTATGTGGCCTTCTCCTCGGAAGTTATACGTCCTCACCAGGTCTTCTCCGGAGAGCCAGACCAGTCTGGCTGTGGAGGAAAAGAGATTGGCTGCATGAGCGGAACCTGTATCCTTACGGCAACGCTCACAATGACACAGGTAAAACTGCTCAAAGTCTCCTTCCACAACAAATTTCACCTGTCCGCACAGACAGGAACCCTCATATCTCATACGTCATCTCCTCCTGTATCTTGATTTCAAAGGACCCAGGCCAGCAATTCTTTCACTGCGCCTGCTCCCCTGTTCTGACGACTCATTATTGAAAAAAGTATATCTTTTATTGCCATGAAAAACAACCGCATTGCGTCCTCCGTTTCCTTCTATGTGCGAAGCTGGCACATGGAAGTCAGAAAATGCTGCGGTTGTTCTTAAGTAGAGCTTTCTCCAAGGAGCACTCTCCATGACTACTCACACGATTATATCCTTACTGCCTCAGATTATACTTTCAGAACTCTTCGGCATGATCCTGTACTTGTTCTTGTAGAACTGAATTGCTGCAAGTCCGATGAGAAGCGCCATGCCTAGGAGCGCGACATTCTCGAGCATGGTATAGGCTCCGTCAAAGCCTTCCGGTGAACCCAGGAAATTATAGATTCCGAAATAGGCCCAGGCAATGGGGAGCGGTAAGATTGCGTTTTTCGTATCCAGAAGCACCAGAAGCGTCAACCCTACGGCAACCAGAAGACTCACAATGCTCCAGATCTCTTCCGAAATCCCGAACCTTCCCCACTGGATCTTCACCAGCCAGGCTGCAATGTTTACCACCGTGGCGATGAAAAGCCATCCTGCGTATAAGCCGAAGGCTACAGGCAGCAAGAAACGGTTCTTCTCCTGGATCCTTCCCAAACGCTTGACGATAAGGACCATGACGATCAGAAAGGCGAAGATGAAGATGGTCGACAGCCCGATGAGTTCATAGGAGAACGTGACGATCCATACGATGTTCAAGGCACAGGATGCCCAGAAGAGAGGGCTGATCTCGTCCAGGACTTTCCCATAGTAGTTGTCTTTGGCCTTGATGACCAGAACAACAATGGAAATGATCAGGAAGGTGTAGATGACGCTCCAGATGCTGAAAGTCGAAGGAGCTGGTGTGATCAGGGTCTGATACCTGTCCGAAATCTCCTTTTGAGACAGACCATTGATGATGCCTGTTGCACCCAGAGCATTGACGATGAGGGTTGCCATCAGAAGCGCTGCATTGATCCAGGATTTTGTTTTTCGATCCATTGATATTCCTCCATTTCACTTTTATTTACTTCGTCGCAGAGACAGCGGTCTGAATATATCCGTAATAAGATTAGTGATTGCTCTTCAGATTCTACTTCTCAATCAGTTCATACAGCATGAAAGAACCATTGATATCCGCATAGATGATTTCTTCAGACCGTTCAAATCCATATAGATTGGTCTCCACGGGCAGTGAATTCGAAACAAAATAGGTTCTTCCTTTTACCATAGGTGCTGTCTGAGAAACTCGACGTTCTGTTTTCCCAATATACATAAACCCTTCTGGCAAAGTTTGTTCTATTTTGCCTGTATCGCCATAGACAAAGTTTTCCCTTGAAATCATAGGCCTGTAATCCCATTTCTGATCGGTATTGTCTTTATCCTCTGATTGAGTGGTGCATCCTGCAATTACTAAAGATAAAGTAATTATGACAAGAATAAGATAGAACCATGGTTTCCTTCTTTTATCCACAACAATCCCTCCATGCAGTATGACATAAACCTTAACGAACATAACATGATTCATCTTCAATGCACTTTAAACTTATATATTTATATTACCATATGGATATGGGATTAGATGGCAATGAGACTGAGATCATCATAAGTATATTTGCGTGTCCATACGATAGGATATTTTCGGTTTCAACCTCTATGTAATGGAATGTTTATCTGTGGTATTTTATTCAGCATAGTATACAGAAGTTAAACAGAGTAATTTTATTTTGAAGCATACACTCATTTATTGTTTGAAATACACCACCTGCAATTCATGAAAACATGACACAAAATCAAACCCTCTGAACGGTTTTACGGTTCAGAGGGCTTATCGTATAGGTATCGCTGATTCTGATCAGAGGTCCAAGTAAGGAGCAAGATGAGCAAATATCTCAGAAGATTGCCCTTGTTTATGCCTTCTCATCCATATCTCGCCTCGTATAGCCAATATGCCCGGCGATGATCAGTACGATGCTAATGGTCGTGATCACTGTGAAAGCGACGACATCAAATGCCTCTATTGGCATCCGTGGAATCCAGCTTTGTACGGCAGTTTTCAGAATCCACTCCGGCAGCTCTACAATACCCTTGATGTAATTTAATAGAAATGAATAGCCCAGGTAGAGATAGACTGCTTTTCCCAATCTCGGAAACCATCCCAAGACCAGCGCAGACAAACCTATGAAAAATAGGACTGCCGGCAGAAAATTAAATCCAGCAGCAAAAAAATCCAGAAGCTGCATGGGTCCGTTGCCATCGGTCACAGCAATTGCTGTAGCACCAAGACCACCTGCTGCCGCAAAGATGCCCACAATTCCAGCAAGAATCGCCAATCCGACGCTTGTCCAATAGAACCTGCTCCGAGTAACCTTGGTGGCATAAAGCTGACTTAAGAACATGCGGCTTTCCGCGGCATAAAGTCTGTTTACAACTGCAATCGGCAGTATGGCTACCAGAGCAATCATCACCATCATGATCGTTCCGGTGAAAGATTCCTCCAAAGTCACCCCTGCATGGGTAAACATTTGGGAAACCAGTTCATTGCTTTCAATAAAGGCATGCATATCTCCATAGATCGATCCATAAGCGATGCCCATCAGAACAAAAGCGAGCAGCCAGCCTAGGATGATTCCTTTGTTGATCTTCATGAACAGTCCAGAGACCGACAGTAAAGATTTCTTTGCATTGGAGCGTCCTTCTCTCTCCGGCAGATAGCCTGCTCCCATATCACGAGCACCTTCCAGCGTGAAGGCAGTCATCACCAGTGCGAAGCAGAAAACCAGTCCGAAAACCAGGGGCAGCCAGTTGTTTTCCGTAAAAGGATTGGTCAAGTAAGTCCATCCCATAGGATTGAGCATGGATAATTTCACATTCGAAACATCCGTTACTCCTCTGATGATGTACAATAGCCCCATTATTCCTAAGGATGCACCTTTCGCACCTGATGAAGTCGGCATGATTTGAGCCATGAAAAGCGCAATGGCTGCACCGATCATTCCAGCCAGGCCAATGGATGCACCAAACAGAAATGAACCTTCGGCAGGAATGGCCTCAACCCTGAAACTGATCATGACGACACCAATGAAAACCGCCAGCAGAATATTGATGAGTAGAGTCTGCACAGTCACTGCAAGCGAATTGGCCTGACGACCGATCTGAAAAGAACGGACAAGTTCTGTAAGGCCTGCCTCTTCTTCTTCTCTCGTATGATCAACCACATGCAGGATGGAGACTGTCATGGCGAACAACCCGCAGAACAGTGTCATGGTATGGGCATACATTGCACCGATGGTATATGCACTGCCCACTTCCACGGGAGTGGGTCCGACCATGGAGATCATGGCGGGATTCTGCATGACCTCAAACATGCCAAGGAGTCCTTCCCCTTTTGATATTTCTACAAAGGCTGGTACATAAGCGGCTGAAAACAAGCCCACACCCAAAATCCAAAGAATCGTTTTTTTCCAGTCTCGTTTCAGATACTCTGCGAAAAGCAGACCCCAGCGCGCAATCTTTTCCTTCATGACGTTTCCCCTCCTCTCGCTTTACCCTTCATAGTGTCGCATGAACAGATCTTCCAGTGTTGGTGGAACCGCTTCGAACTTCAAAACGCCAAGGGTACTTGCTTTTGCCAGGATATCACTAAGATGCTGGTTATCCGCAAAGAAGATTGCCTGATTGTCCTTCAGCTTAAAATCATGCACACCGTTCACATCAGCCATTTCATGCAGATTCCCTTCTGCAGCCATGGTCACGGTAGAACGGGTCAAGTGTCGTAGTTCATCCAGCGTACCGGATTCTACAATTTCTCCCTGTCGGATGATGACAACCTTGTCGGCCAGTCGTTCCACTTCGCTTAAAATATGAGAGGAGAGAAGAATCGATTTCCCTTCTTCTTTAATCTTACTGATCTCATCCTGAAAAATTGCTTCCATCAGAGGGTCCAGACCAGAAGTGGGTTCATCGAAAATATAGAGATCTGAATCCACAGAGAGAGCAGAAATCAGTCCGACCTTCTGACGGTTTCCCTTCGAATAGCTCTTGGCTTTTTTCTTGGGGTCTAGTTCAAAGCGCTTGATGAGTTCCTCTCTTTTCTTCTGATTGCCTCCTCCATGCAGTTTCATGAACAGGTCAATGATTTCTCCTCCAGTCAGCCCGCCCCATAGGGCTACTTCTCCGGGAACATAGGAGATTCGTTTATGGATCTCAAAACTGTCTTTCCAGACGTCCTTCCCGAAGATCCTGGCATGACCTTCGTCTCCTTTTATGATGCCAAGTAAAGTACGTACTGTTGTGGATTTTCCTGCCCCATTGGGGCCGATAAACCCAACGACTTCTCCTGCATCAACCGTAAAGTTTACACCTTTCAGCGCCTGAACTTTACCAAACGCTTTTTTCAGACCTTCCACTTCTAGAATTTTTGTCATGACTGAGCACCTCTTCCTTTCTTTATTGGATTACTTGTAAAAACTTTTTTTCAGGATTTCAGAGTAACTCCTCCATTGTCTGAAAAACTCCTCGCCCATCTGTTCACTGTTCTCAAAGCTGTCAATCTGTCGGAGGGCTTTCTCGCTGAAACCGAACATGGTCCAATTTAATATTTCAACTGCTTTTTCGAGATCAAGATCCTCTCTGAATGGAGAATAGTCTATCTTATCGTATATTTTGGCGATCCCTTCCTGAAAGACACGGTCCTTCTTCTCCATGATGACTTCCTTCACTTCGGCCGATTTCTCGTCTTTTGTGGTGGTGAGAAAATCAAATACACGAGGATATTTCTGCTGAATTTTCATCTTCTGTAACCCGATATTTTCCAGTCTTGCAAACAGGTCTGTTTCACTCAGATCTATTTGCTCATAAAGCTTTTCAATCACTTCTGTACTATACTCCAGTAAAAACAGATAGAGCTCTTTCTTGGTGTTGAAATAGTGAAATAGTGCACCCTTTGAAATTTTCGCATTGCTGGTAATGGCATTGGTGGATGCTTTCTCGAATCCGTATTGAATGAACTCCTGCATAGCGGCGTTGATGATCTGCCTTTGCTTCTCATCTGCCAGTTTATGAAAGTTTGTATACATGATTTCACCTTCTTTACTCAATGATGACCAGGATGGTCAATTTAAGAATATCTCTTTTGACCATCCTGGTCAAGACATAAATATCAGAAAATTCCGCACAAGTCATCATTATACAGAATATCTAAGCTTTCAATCTCCATCACAAAATAGAAACCCTTGAGAATAACGTACATACGTCATTCTCAAGGGTTTCTACAACTATTCTATTGCCTAGAACTGGCTTCGCCAGTACTTGAGGCTTATTGGGCATGGGTTGAAGAGAATGCGGATAAGGTTCTGTCTAAATCGAAGATTGGGAAAGCATTCCAGTACACACTGAACCAGAGAGATGGACTGATGAACTATCTCAAGGATGGTCACTGCGAGATTTCCAACAATATTGCAGAAAACAGCATACGTCCCTTCACCGTTGGAAGGCGCAACTGGCTCTTCTCCGGAAGCCCGAAGGGAGCTTCCGCGAGCGCCATCGTATATAGCCTGGTTGAGACGGCCAAAGCTAATGGTCTGAATCCATATAAGTATCTCAATCTTCTGCTGGAGATTCTTCCTCGATTCTCCGTGGAAGAAAGATCCGAAGGCATTGAGCTGCTGCTCCCTTGGAATCCGCAGGTCAAAAAAGAATGCTCAACATAATAGTCATTTCGGCGACCGTGAGGTCGCCTTCTCTATTTCCATCATAGATTATCTCATACCTGCTTGTTCTAATACATACATCCGATTAAAGAGTGCTTACTTAAGTTATTTAAAATTAGCTAAAACAGCTGAGGATAAAACCGATTCATTGAGAAGATTATCTCATAGTTTTATTCCACATAGAATCCATACATTTAATGACCGCTTACAATAAAAACACCTGAAACCTATCAATTTTCACACTTCCCAAAAATAAAGAAGCCCTGAAAACAGCGTAAATACGCCATTTCCAAGGGCAACTACTTCTATTTTTTGTCAGCAGACAAACAGTCTCTATATGTGTCTAAACTGCAGTTAGATACTGTATGTCAAAAAGAAATTTCAGATGAACCTATGATGAAATCAATCTATCATGTTCAGACATTCTCAAACAATGATAGATATCTAAGTGTATTTTCTGACTAACAGGAGATACCTTGATCATCTTCGAACCATTATAAGGATTATATATATCTAAGCCAGTCACGTCTTGCATATAGAATTCTTTCAACGTTAACTACTCTATTTTTTTCATCAACAGAAAAGAACACAATGTAGTTCTTTGCGATTAGCTTTCTGTAGCCCAACTGTGATAAACGTTCATCAGCGATTAGTGGACATCTCTGAGGTGAATCAGACAGACTTACCATTGCTTCTTCAAATATTTCCATCATATGATAAGCTGACATTGGTGATGAAAGCTGGGAAGCGATATATTTGACAATATCAATAAGATCCTTTTCTGCTGGTTCAGATAAATCCACGCTATATTTCGTCATCAGTTATTCTCTGTTTAATCTCTTTCATGACCTCATGCATCTGACGTTTTTTCCCTGCTTCAACAGCAGTTCTGCCTTCATCTAGAAGACGATAAAGATCAAGCTTCCCACTGAGTGCTTCATAAGTTTCTATGCTCATAACCGCTAAATCACCTCGACCGTTTTTTGTTATATATACAGGCTCACAGCTTTCGTGGCAGAAACTGGAGATCTCATTATAATTATTGCGCAAATCAGTACTGGATTTAATATTAGGCATCTTTTATCCCTCCTTTATAATTCTAAAGAAATTATACCTTTATTTCTTTAGAATGTCTATTGTTTCTACTCATTTTTTCTATCTACAACAGTTTAAAAGTCTTCAATCTCTTAACTTTTACCTGACGAATCTTATCGGTAACTCCGAGAAGATACAGTGCAGATTCATATGAAAACACTGATTTCTGTTATTGGTACTGGAAGAAATAGAATTCATCATAATCTACACTCTTTTTACATTGATTTCAGGAAATACTCTTCTCAGAAATCATTGTTAACCAAAGGAGTGAGATAGAATGTTGGAATATTTCTTTCTCTGCAAGCTTTCGCAGTGATGATTCCTCCAGACTGCTCCAGATGCTTCTTGATCCGCTTTATATAATCCATATTACTTCTCCCCTCTGTTGCATTTACACTAAAGTTGTAACTCTATATAAGTGTAAATGCATCATTCTGCACTAATACCCTAGTATATGATATCTTTAAAAAAGTCCACCATATTCATTATAAAGAACCCTGTAAACAGCTCCTACAGCTGATTTCCAGGACATCTCAATCTATTTTCATTCCAGCAGTACAACAGTCTCCACGTGGAATGAGAGCATCAGGTTGATGTCTGGTATATATTTTTCGTTTTGTCCGTTCTCGGGAACAGTTCAATAGTGGTTTTTATGGGGGTATTCTGTTCGAGGGAACAGGTCAATGGTTTTTATCCGTTCGGGGGAACAAGTCGATACATGGGGTTTAATTCCTGTCATCTCCGGTGGCAAAGGAACCAACTATTGATAAAATGCACCGGTCCAAGTAAATCGTTAAAAGATGCTCCGCTTTGCACACCCTTAATTGTTACCCCATTGGACTATCGGTTGTTGTAAAGCGTATCTACCGTGAATACCTTGAGGGTGCCAGTATGTTGAAAATAGCCCGGGGCTTGGAGGCGGACGCTATCCTAAACGGAGCGGGCAATGAACGCTGGCACACCAGCAATATTAACCAGATTTTGCGAAACGAAAAATACATTGGAGATGCCCTTTTGCAAAAAACCTATACCGTTGATTTTCTTACAAAAAAGCGAGTCAAGAACAACGGTATCGTTCCGCAGTATTATGTAGAAAACAGCCATGAAGCCACCGTCTTAAGCCGTGAAAACGACAAGACCTTGGCGGATATCGATAAGCGCTTGGAGGAACTGCAAATGCAGCTTTTGAAGCTGGCCAGTTCTAATGCGGATTATGAGAAAGTTGGCGATGAAATTTACCGCCTGCGTGACCAGAAGCAAGAGTTGCAGGTTGAAAATGCCAACCGTGATGAACTAAAAAAGCGCATGGCTGATATGAGCACATTCATAAAGAAGCAACCCACCGCTCTCATCGAATATGATGAGCAGCTTGTCCGGCGGTTGATTGAGAAGGTTACAGTTTACGAGGACAAATTTACTGTGGAATTTAAGTCTGGATTGACGGTGGATGTCGTTGAATAATGTTGAAAACGAGCAAGGCACCCTACGAAATTACAAAGTAGGGTGCCTTTTTTAGACTCATTATCGAGCGAATTGTGATCTATTGCCAAAATACAAATGTAATAAAGTACTATCACATTTTCATGAAAGCAGTGCTTTTTTGCTGACGGTCCATTGGATTTTTAAAGTCTCTTAAGATTTATTCTTTCCGCAATATTGGCAGGATCGCTGGCCTTCATTGATTGGCTTTCCGCAATTTGGACAATACACGGTTTGGGGAGACGGCGGAATGGGCTGACCGTAAGGGTTGGCGGTAATACCGGCTGCGGATTGAGCGGGCTTTGCACGTCTTCTGTTATTGCGCAGGAGCAAAGTAATGATTATCGACAGAATTACAACCGCCAGAATAAGCAATATCGAGACCAGCCCTCTGCCTTGACTGCTTTTATACCCGTCTGCTTCCAGTACTGACATGGGAATATCGAACGCCTTCGCCTGCTCTGCTATGTCAAACTCATCAACCTGCATGTCGCCTGCCGGATTAATCAAAGCCTTTTGGCCTGGTTTTAGTGTGACGGTCTCGCCATTCTCTTTTGAGGTGACGTCGGCTGAACTAGTGAAAAGGTATACTTCATCACCGGCATCAGTGACAGATGCTGTAAGAACCGTTCCCTTGATACCACATACGCCCTGACTCATTTCCACTTCCATCGAGCCACCTGTTACCATTTTTTTTAAATTTACCCAGACGGTTCCTGCCACAAGACCTATTTTGGATTCGCGTTCATTCTTGATATCCAACTGAGCAATCGCACCGGGTTTCATTTCAAGTGATGACATGTCAGAAAAGGACAGAACCACACCGCCATGCCCAGTGGTAATGATGATATCACCATGATGCAAAGGTGTATCGAGTTCTGCAAATATGCATTCGTCCATATCTTGTGCTCCGGCTGGAAGAATCCAGACCTCGCCGGACAGATCGCCGATCTTGACAATCGATGTACTATCGTTCGATTCTCTGATCTCTTCCGGCGTCCAATTATAAGACATGGACCATTCATGAAGTCTTGTCAAGGCAGCTTCGACATCATGCCCACCTTCCAGAATGTTACCAGGCATAACGGCATAAGGACCTTCATCATCATTCGTTGTTTCGTTGGGTTCTTGCGTTGGGTTTGAAGAAACTTCATCATCTCCAATTCTCTTAAGATCTAGTGTAATCTCCTGAGTATACCCTTCACCAGTCTCATTCGAGGTCATGGTTCCTTTTGCCGTTATTGTGTCACCAACAGGTGTGAAGATTAGACGCCATACAAAACCGTGTTCCATATAAAACTCACGCGTTTCCGGATTATATGTACCCTCGACAATGTTTTCATTTATTGTCATTGTTGCTGTTCCATTGTTGTTTTGTACGATGCGAAATGACATCTCATTCACTGATCCCACGGTATCGTTTGTAGCCGCCGTAACGGTTGATGTTCCCTGATATAGGCCGCTAATATTCATTTCTGTCTCTGATTCTTTGGGACTAATCAACTGCGGGTTTTGAGCTGCCAATATCGTGTTCTGCGCCAATACCAGAGAGTTCGCTTTTTTGGTGGTTTTTACTGTAAGCATAGCTCCCGCTAGCGGCTCAGACATTCTGCTGCCGGCCAGCGCGATGGCTTCGTTTGCGGTTTGCAGAGCCTGATGACTTAACTCCTGCTCCACGGTGAGCAGATCATTGCCAGCGGCTTTTTGTCCAAGGCAGGCCCAAATTATTGAGATTACCAGAAGTACAGTCAGAAATCTTCTCATTTTTGCTTCGCAAAGTCTTTGAAAACGACTGTTTTTCATTTTTTCTTTTCTCCTTATCATTATTTTTCAATTTGTCGAATTGCTAAACCGCTCTAATACTGAATTCATCTTTATACTCAGCGTCATGGATAATTAGCATATTACTGCTATATCTTCACTATACTGGTTAGACTATTATACTACTTTTTTATCATCCTTAAAAATCATTACTGACCACACAACCCAAAACAGGGATTGCCCCTTTTGTTACGACTTCTTTTAAGGTCAAATCAACCGCTTCATAGTTATCGACGCTTAGGGCGATTTCATAATGCCCAACCTGACCACACAACCTCGGCAAAATTAAGAAACATCTAAATTGACCACTCGCGGACACCCAACATCTAAATCGACCACTCGCCAGACTATGATATCTAAATCGCTCTGTCGCACTCAAAATCACTTGCTTTGACTTGTTTCCACGAACCGATATATTTACGATTTTTACACATCTGATTTTTACTCTCAAATCTCGAAAAGCCCTTATTTTTAAGCTTTTCTACATACTCACTTCTCCACCCTTGACATCAATACTACCCACTCCACATGGAATGAGAGCATCAGGTTGATGTCTGGTATATATTTTTCGTTTTGTCCGTTCTCGGGAACAGTTCAATAGTGGTTTTTATGGGGGTGTTCTGTT